>NZ_JAHZCJ010000005.1 GCF_019422935.1 Desulfovibrio sp.
GAGAGCCTTACAGGCGCATATGAAAAACCCCCGGCTAAGCCGGGGGATATTTATTGTCTTTCATAAGCAAAAAAAGTTTTTTTCAGAAACATTTTTCCAACCTGCTCTATTTATAGTTGATAGTATTACCGAATATCAGATATGCCAGTTTTTGCCGCTTGAAAAAAATCACAAAAGACATAGGGTTAGCGCTATAAAAACACCGTATTGATCCACTAGGAGGATCGCATGGAAGTAGTGCTCAGAGGCGTGCGCGGCAGCATTGCCGTGCCAGCTCCGGCCATGTCATTTTACGGTGGCAACACCTCATGCGTTGAACTGCGCTCCGACAACGGGGCGCTTGTCTTTTTTGATGCTGGCACCGGTTTGCGGCAAGCTGGCGAAAGCCTGCCTGAAAGCGGCACCTGCCATCTTTTTATTTCGCACGGGCACACAGACCACATCCAGGGGCTGGGGTTCTTTCCGCCCCTGCATTCCCCCCGCTGGACAACCCACATCTATATTCCCGCCTGGCTTGAGGACGTGCTGGACAATCACTTTGCCCACGGCATGTTCCCCATACCGTTCAGCGACTTTGCCGGAAACGTTGTGCGGCACAGCCTTGAACCCGGTGACGAGGTGCATCCCGCCGATGGGGTCGCGGTTGCGGCCATAGCGGCCAATCATCCCGGCGGCGCGCTTGCCTACAGGGTTTGCGCCGACAATGCCGTTTTTGTGTACTCCGGCGATTATGAAATCACCCACGCCCCAGAGGTGCAGCAGGCCGCGCGCGAATTGCTTGAGGGCGCGGATCTGGCCGTTGTGGACAGCATGTACAGCCAGGCCAGCTATATTGAAGGCTGGGGGCATTCCCGTTGGGAAGACTGGCGTGATCTGGGCCATGCCGCCGGAACGGGCTGCATAGTGCTTTCACATCATGCGCCGGACATGACAGACGCGCAGATAGACGCGCTACAGCGTGAGGCTCTGCAAAGTTGCCATGCAAGCGGGCAACGTCTGTGCTTTGCGCGTGAGGGCATGCGGTTCAGCCTGCCCATGCCCAGGCAGCAGGCCTGCGGAGAATGTGGTCTGGTTCAGTTCAGCGACTGGCTCGACAGGTTTCTGGATGACCTTTCGAAGTATCAGGACGAAAACACGCTGCTCGACCGCATACTTGCCAAATCCCGAGAGATCACGCGGGCAGATGCCGGAACCATTTTTCTTGTTGATGGGGAAGACCTGCTCTTTGCCTACACGCACAATGACAGTCTATTTTCTGTAAACACAGCCTCAAAGTTCGCCTATTCCTCGGCGCGCCTGCCCATCAATCCTCATTCAATTGCGGGCTATGCTGCCTGCACGGGCGAAATGCTCAATATTGTGGATGTGCGCGCCTTACCGAAGGATTTGCCGTTTTCGTTCCGCGAGGATTTTGACAAGGCAACGGGATACCACACGGAATCCATGCTTGTTGTGCCTTTTCACGACCACGCGGGGCGCATCTCGGGCGTGATGCAGCTCATCAACAGCCTTGATCCGCGCACGGGCAAGCCCCGCAAGTTCACTCACGATATGGAGCGGCATATACGGGTGCTGGCCCGCGAAATTGCCAATATCCTTGAACGCAGCCATCAGGTGCGGGCAAGCATTAACCGGCTTGTGCGGCTGGCATCCGTGCATGACCCGCTTGAAACTGGCCCCCATGCCGAGCGCGTGGGCGCCATTGCCGCAGAAATGTATCAGGTACGGGCCAACCGCCTGTGCCTTGACCCGGACGTGACCCTGCACGTCAAAAGCCAGATACGCCTTGCCGCCATGCTGCACGACATAGGCAAGGTGGGCGTGAGCGATCTGCTGCTGAAAAAGCCGGGCAAGCTCTCTGATGAAGAAATGGCCGTCATGCGGTCGCATACGGTTATCGGCGCGGGCATTCTGGAGGCAGAGGCCCAGAGTGGCGGATTCATGACCTTTGCCCGCGAGATAGCCCACCATCACCACCAGAAATGGAACGGCAAGGGCTATGCAGGCCCGAGCGACGCAGGCAGGCTGGAAGGGGAGGATATCCCCCTTGCGGCACGTATAACCGCCATTGCCGATGTGTTTGACGCGCTGGTTTCTCCCCGTTCGTACAAGGCCGCATGGCCGCATGAAAAGGCTCTTGCCCTCCTGCGTGAGGAGGCTGGCAGCCATTTTGACCCCCAGCTTGTGGAATGCCTTGAAGAAATCATGGACGTTGTCGCCAAAATTTATGAGCGCTTTCCTGATGCGGAGCCGGAACAGACAAACCGCGATACTGCTTCATGAACATTGCCGTTGCCTTGAAACGGCTGCTGCGGCAGCCGTGGCTTTTCACCGCCCTTGTGGGGCTGTGCGGCGGCCTTGCCATGCTGGCGCTGTATGTGGTGCAGCCTGCGGCGCTGCAACGCCTTGATCTGAGAATTTACGATGCGCTGCTGCCCCTGCGGCGGCAAAGCGAGCCTTCTCCTGTACCTCTTGTTGTCGATATAGACGAGGAAGCTCTGGCCCGGTACGGGCAGTGGCCTTGGCCCCGGTATCTGGTGGCAGACCTTGTGGACAGACTGGCGCGAAACGGCGTTGCCTCCATCGGGCTGGACATCATGTTTGCAGAGCCGGACAGAACCTCGCCAACGCGCATGCGCGCGGGGCTTTATCGAGACAGGGGCGTGACGCTGGAAATTGTGGGCCTGCCCTCGTTTTTGGCGGATTTTGATACCTTGCTTGCTGCCTCCGTGCGCGCTGCGCCCGTGGTGTTGGGCGCGTTTGCCCGCTATGCGGGCGAGGCGTATTCCGGCCCCATGCCCCAGCCTCCGGCCATGATAGCGCGCGGCGGCAAGGATGCCCCCCCATTCGATGCCTATTTGCCTTCAGCGGCAGGCGCTGTTTTGCCCTTGCCGCAGCTGTTTGCAGAGGCCCCCGTGGGTTTTGTGAATGTATCGCCCGATGCGGATGGTCTCGTGCGGCAGGTTCCGCTGCTCCTCAGGCTTGGCGATGCCGTTTACCCCTCGCTGGCTTTGCAGGCCCTCATGCGCGCGCTGGGGACAGATGCCCTGCGGCTGTATACCGGGCCGGACGGGCTTTTCAGCGTGGCGGCGGGGGAGTTCAAGATTCCGGTTTCGCGCGAGGGCTATATGCTGGTTCCCTTTCAGGGGGGGCGGCATACCTATCGGTATATCAGCGCGGCCAAGGTGCTGGATGGCAGTGCAAAGCGGGATGATATTGACGGTTGTATCGCCTTTGTGGGCACTTCCGCACCCGGTCTGGCCGACATCCGCGCAACGCCCTTTGACAGGGTGATGCCGGGGGTGGAGGTGCATGCGGCGGCCATAGACGCCATGATCAGCGGCAATTTTGTGCAGTTGCCATCCTGGGGGCCGGGGGCGCAGGCCTTGATAATCGCCTTTGTGACCTGCGCGGCAACGCTTGCCTTTGGCTTTGCCGGGCCGCGCGTATATGTGCCGTCCTCCTTGGCGCTGATGGGCGCTACGGTCGTGGCTTCACGCCAGCTGTTTATGGGGGGCCTCTTTCTCTCGCCCCTCTATGGTCTGCTCACCACCCTGCTGTGCGGCGGTTTGCTGCTGAGTGTGCGCTTCTGGCAGGAGGAAAAGCAGAAAATCGTTCTGCGCCGGGCGTTTTCGCGCTATGTGTCGCCGGAGGTGGTCAAGCGGATCAGCAAGCGGCAGGGCGATCTGCTGGCTGGCGAAAACCGCGAGCTTTCTATCCTGTTCACGGATATTCGGGGTTTTACGAGCCTTTCTGAATCGCTTTCGCCTCAGGATGTGGTGCAGCTGCTGAATCGCTATTTTACGCCCATGACGGCCATTGTGCGTAGTCGGCAGGGAACGCTGGACAAGTTCATCGGTGATGCGCTCATGGCCTTCTGGAACGCGCCCCTTGATGTGCCGGGCCATCCCACGCTGGCGGTGGACGCCGCACTGAGCATGCAAGAGCAGCTTGAGGCGCTGAACGGCGAAATTGAGGCGAGCTTTGGCATACGGCTTGCGATGGGCGCGGGCATTCACACCGGGCAGGCCTACGTGGGCAACATGGGGTCAGACGACCTCATCAACTACACCCTCATAGGCGACAACGTAAATCTGGCCTCGCGCCTTGAGGGGCTGTGCAAACGTTATGGCGCGCCCGTGGTGGTGAGCGGAGATACCAGGGAAGGCTGCGGGGATGCCTTTGCCTTTGTTCATCTTGACGTGCTGCGCGTGAAGGGCAAGACGAAGCCCGTCAGCATCTACTGGCCCATGAGGCCGGGTACGGATGCAATTTTTCAGGCGGCTATGCCGCAATGGAGCGCGGCGCGCGCGCTGTATGGAAAGGGGGATTTTGCCAAGGCAGCGGCTGGTTTTGCCGCGCTGGCAAAAAGGTATCCAGCCGTGCGCCTGTTTGGTCTGTATCATGAGCGCTCGCTCATGCTTGCGCAGAATCCACCTGCCCAGTGGGACGGCATCTGGACAATGGAAGGCAAGTAGAAACATCCTGTTGCTGTGGGGGGAACCATGATTCGTTCATTGCTGGGGCGCGGGGCTTTGGCCCTGTGCCTGACGTTGCTGGCTGGGGGTGTATGCACGGCCAAGGATGTGGGACAGGTTATTTCCTTCAAGGCTGGCGTTACTGCCCAAAGGGATGGACAGGCCGTGCCGCTGGACATGAAAAGCCCGGTTGGGGATCGGGATACGCTGACGACAGACGCCACGGGTCGGGCGCAGATTCTTTTTGACGACGACACTACAGTGTCGCTTGGTTCCAACACGTCCATGAGCCTTGAAACTGTGGTCGCTGAAGGCGCGAATCCTGCCTTCAAGGCCAGAATGGGGCAGGGCATAGCCCGGTTTATCACGGGCAAGATTGTGGAAAAAAATCCTGACGGGTTTTCTGTGGTCACGCCGGATGCTACCGTTGGCATTCGCGGCACCATGCTTTCCGTTAAAGTGGATATCGCCGGCACAACCGTGTGTGTAGCCAATACCTCCAAAGAGGTTTTTGTTAACGGTGTGCGGGTGCCGTCCGGTTTCAAGATCACCTTGCCGCAGGGTACGGTTACCCCCATGACGCCAGCAGACCACAACCTGATATCTGAAAGCGTGGCAGCCAACAGACCCGCCTCTGGCGGAACCGCGCAGCTGGCGCCGCCTTCCCCCGTAATGGGGAACCCAATTACGCCAACGACCCTGGCGCAGACGCCCATTGTTGCGCAGGCGCTGGGCGAGGGATTCCGGCAAACGGGCAACGCCAATGTGTCGGGTTCGCTGACAAGTGATGGGTACACAGGATCGTTCAGTTTCCTGGTTAATCTGACAAACGGCAATGTGAGCAACGGGGTCATGCGGTCTGGTAATTCGGACGTTACTCCTAACCCTCTCACAGGAGGAAGCGGCAGTATTAGCGGTTCAAGCCTTAATGTATCGGGGTTTGCTGACGGTTCTATTACGGGAAGTATGAGTGGGTCAGCATCGCGAAATACATCCGGATTATCTGTTTCGGGTGGGTACGCTATCCGCAATTCCGACGGTGTTCAAGAATCTGGCTCGTTTTCCGGCAAGCAACGATAGGTGGAGCAATCAATGATATGTAATCCATTCCGCCTGTTGCAGCTCTGCTGTAGGTTCGCGCTGGTGCCCCTGTGCATGCTTTTGCTGGTCAGTACCGCCATCGCCGCAGATGATTCACCCGCTCTGCGCACTGCGGTGGGATCCGCAAAGGCGGATGCTGCTGCTCTCATGCAACAGGGCAAATATGCTTCCGCATACGACATGTACATGCGCCTGCTGCGTGAAGCACCGGACGATGATGAAATCAACCTTAATCTGGCGCGCAGCTCCATGCGCAGCGGGCGGTACAATCAGGCCGTAATGGCCTATGAGCGCCTCACGGAAAAGTATCCGTCGGAACCGGTGCTCTACAGCGAGCTGGCACAGGCCTACATGGCGCTTGAAGACCGTGTAAGCGCGGAGCAAGCCATGGCAACCATGCGGTCGCTGAATCCCAACATCAACAAGGCTGATAATGACCGACTGCTTGATTCGCTTGAAAAGCGCTACGATCACTGGCAGGTGCACGGCAAACTCCACACTGGTCTGCTGTACGACTCCAACGCTACATTTGGCCCCTCAAGTACCACCATGGACATGGGGGTTTGGCGCGTAACCCTGCCGGATGCGGAAGCCAAAAGCACATTTGGCGCGTATCTTGGGGCAAACCTTGATGTGGGCTGGAAGTCCGAGCGGGACACGCCATGGTGGATCGTGGGTGATGCGCAGGGCATGGCGCGCGGTAATGGAGATTCATCGCTTGATGATGTACACAGCCGCACTTCTGAATGGGGCAGGGCGGCGGTGGGCCTTCGCCACCTCGCGCCCTCAACCATGTTTGATCTGCGCCTTAAGAGCGAAGTTTTTGATTATCAGTGGTACCAGAATGTCACGGCATCCGGCCCGGAAGCGACCTGGCTTTGGGCGGTCACGCCCTCATGGCATCTCATTACGCGCGGTACCCTGGATTCGCGGGCATACTCGCGGGACGGCGACCGCAACGGCGCGTACTGGACACTGGGCCAGTATGTTCGGCGTTTTTTTGGCGAGAGCAACCATGAAATTATGGTTGGTCTGAGTTACGTGGGCGGCAATACGCCGGAGAAGGCCGATTACTGCTACACTGGATGGGAAGCCAGCGCCCGGCTTTCACTCAAACTACCCAAGGGCTTTGAGTTCGCCCCCTTTGTTTCCTTTGAAAACGACTGGTACAACGGCCCGGCAACGGCCCTTGAAACGTCCAACAGGCTTGACCAGAAATGGCGCACCGGCGCGGCCCTTACGTGGCATATTACCGATGCCTGGTCTGTTGAAACTTCGTACCAGTATACACACAACAACTCAGAAAGCCCGCTGTACAGATACGACCAGTCCCTTGTTTCACTGGGGGTTGCCTGGTCGTTCTAGGAACCGTCATTGTGCTGTTGAGACAAAAGAGCCATCGTGTCGTCAGTTCCAAGTAAGCTTCATGCACGACAAAAAAGGGCTTGTGGGTATATCACAAGCCCTTTTGCATAAAATCTGCGAGGGCACCAGGGACAAAAAAAGAGCCGCAGTAACTGCGGCTCTTTTAGTTTTAAAATCCTGAGGCTTGCTGCAACGCCCTAGCGGGCGCATAGGCGCTCAGCCGGGATAATGACAAAGTTGTGGGCCTTGAGCACTTCAATGGCCTGATCGACCTTGTCAAAGCGGAAGATCATGACGGCGCTTTCGGCTTCGCGCTGCACGAAGGCGTACATGTATTCCACGTTGATGCCGTTCTTGGAAACCGTCTGAAGCACGGAATCAAGGCCGCCGGGGACATCGGGAACTTCCACGGCCACAACGCTGGTGCGGCCAAGGGTAAACCCCTTTTCCTTCAAAACAACCTTGGCTTTATCATGATCGCATACAATCATGCGCAGAATGCCGAAATCAGAAGTATCGGCCAGCGAGAGCGCGCGAATGTTAATGCCAGCCTCTGCCAGTGTATGCGTAACCTCGGCCAGACGCCCGGCCCGGTTTTCCAGAAAAACTGAAAGCTGTTCCGTTTTCATGACAAATCCTTGTGTTTCAACGGGCGGTTCTATGCCTTGTGATTGGGATCGTCAGTAGACGTGGGCTGCTTTTTATCCTTGGGGGTTATGTCAATTTCATCCGGCTCGGTCGAGGAGCGGCGAAAGTTGCGGATTGCCCGACCCAGCCCACCGCCGATTTCCGGCAGTTTGTTCGACCCGAAAACAAGCAGAACCACAACAAGTAAGAGCAATAATTCAGGCATGCTTACGCCGAACATGCGGGGAGCCTCCGTTGAGAGTTGGGCAACAATGCAAATTACACCCAAAAAGATAAGCCTTGCTAAACCCAAGGTCAAGGTGAAACCTGGAGCCGACCAGGTTGACGGCTCCAGCCTCGCGTCGCAGAGCGGCAATTTGCCTTGGTTGGCTGCCGGGGGCTTACTTGCCCATGGCGTTCATGAAATCCTTGTTGGATTTGGTCGCGCGCATTTTGTCCAGCAAAAATTCCATACTGTCGATGGAAGACATGGGCGCAAGAATCTTGCGCAGAATCCACACGCGGTTGAGCACATCGTCGGCCAGCAGCAGGTCTTCCTTGCGGGTGCCCGTGCGGTTGATGTCGATGGCGGGGAAGACGCGTTTTTCCGAAAGGTGGCGGTCGAGGTAGATTTCCATGTTGCCGGTACCTTTGAACTCTTCAAAGATAACTTCATCCATGCGGGAACCCGTGTCGATAAGCGCCGTAGCGATGATGGTGAGGCTGCCGCCTTCTTCAATATTGCGGGCCGCGCCAAAAAAGCGTTTGGGCCGTTGCAGGGCGTTGGCGTCAAGACCACCGGAGAGCACCCGGCCGGAAGAAGGGGTAACAGCGTTATACGCGCGCCCCAGGCGGGTGATGGAGTCGAGCAGGATGACAACGTCGCGCTTGCGTTCCACAAGGCGCTTGGCTTTTTCAAGCACCATTTCGCACACCTGCACGTGGCGCTGCGGCGGTTCGTCAAAGGTGGAGCTGATAACCTCGGCCTTTTTGACTGTGCGCTCCATGTCGGTGACTTCTTCCGGGCGCTCGTCAATCAAAAGCACAATGAGGTACACATCGGGGTTGTTGGCATTAATGGCATTGGCCAGCGCCTGGAGCAGGATTGTTTTACCCGTGCGCGGAGGGGCCACGATGAGGCCGCGCTGCCCGCAGCCAATGGGGGCCATGATGTCGATTACGCGGTTGGAAAGATTTTTCTCGCCATTTTCCATGACGAGCTGGCGGTCAGGATAGATTGGCGTGAGGTTGTCGAACAGAACAAGATTTTTAGCGTGTTCCGGCGGTTCAAAGCCGATCTCGGTGACCTTGAGCAGGGCAAAGTAGCGTTCGCCCTCCTTGGGGGGGCGGATCTGACCGGAAACTATATCGCCCTTGCGTAAGGAAAACCGCCTGATCTGCGAGGGCGACACGTAGATGTCGTCCGGGCCGGGCATATAGCTGCACAGCGGCGACCGCAAAAAGCCAAAGCCATCGGGCAGAATTTCAAGCACGCCATCACCGTAAATGGCGCCGTTTTGTGAAGCACAGGTGGAAAGCAGAGCGAAAATGAGTTCCTGCTTACGCATGGAACTGGCATTTTCAATTTCATACTGCTCAGCCAGCTCCATGAGTTCCTGCATGCTACGCGTCTTCAGATCCGTGAGGCTCAAGGCGCTGTCGGTCAACAGTGTGGAAGTAGCTTTCTTTTTGCGCATAACAGTCCGATATTTTGATAAGACACAGGGTAACGCTTACAATATTTGCATATTGTAGCGTGGTAGGCGGATGATATTGGGAACAAAAAAGATGTGTGAAAATGCGATTAGCCCATCTTTTCTGTAATGGCAAGGAAAAAATACGTCGCTGTTCACAAAAAATTCTGTCAGGGGGTGAGCGGGCTAGCTGGCGGGTTCTTCGGGAGCTGGCGGGGGCGCGTAGATTTCAAGCAGTTCGTCGCGCACCTTGTCTTCTGCGATTTCCAGAACTTCTGACAATTCGCCGGTCACAAGGCCCATGGCCTGCTCCTGAAGCCGCCTTTCGCCAAAAGAAAGTTCCTTGCTGCGGCCAATAAGCAGCAGCTCGCGCAGCACTTCGGCTACAATGGCAAGGCTGGGGCTTTTGAGCCGCTCGGAGTATTCGCGGAAGCGGCGGTTCCAGTTCTGGCCCGTGTACACAACCTTGCCTGAATCATTGCGGAGCGATTCAAGAATCGTGGAGGCTTCATCCTTGGGCGTGAGGGTGCGCAGACCCACATGGGCGGCATTGTTCACCGGAACCATCAGCGTGACGTTGTTTGCCCGAATGCGCACAATATAGAGCTCACAGACAAGCCCCCCAACGGTTTTGCTGTCTATGCGTTCTATTTGGCCCACACCTTGGGCAGGATATACAACGAGATCGTCCGGAGTGAACATGATGCCACCAAAACGCCCCAAAAGGCGCAAATAAACGAGACCTGGAGCGAGAGCTGGAAGTCGCGAATTAAATGAAGTATTGAAGGGTCGGAAACCGACTCTTCAAATATCCTAGTCCAAGAATGAGCAGGAGTCCAGTTGAAAAAGTATTTTGCTCATATTTGAGGCAATGGGCATTTGACCGGGCCAGCAAGGCAGTGCGCAGGCACTGTTGCAACGGGTTTACAGCATTGGCCCGATGCAAATTGATTGCAAAACCGGCGGTTACAGAAAGCCATTATCAAAAGGTAGCACTGCACGGAACTGCTCAGGAGGCCTTTCGCGCAGCACGAACAGCGCTGTCGAGCCCTTTATCGGCAAAGGCGAACAATGTATCGGCGGCAAGTTCCATCGAATTTTCAATGTTTTTTGCATCTTCGCCTTCAGGTCGCCCCAGCACCCAGTTTGTCACGTCACCCTTGTGCGGCGGGCGGCCAATGCCCATGCGCAGGCGGTAAAAATCTGGCGTTCCCAAAAGTTCTGTGATGGATTTCAGACCATTGTGCCCGGCATTACCCCCGCCAAGCTTGAAGCGAAGCTCCCCGGCGGGGATGTCCAGCTCGTCATGCACAACAACAAGATCATGCGGTTTGAGCTTGTGCCAGGCGAGCAGCGGCTGCACGCACTGACCGCTCAGGTTCATGAATGTCTGCGGTTTGGCCGCAAGCCACAAGCCCCCAAGCTTTGGCAGGCGCAAGCGCCACAATTCGCATGAAAATTTGCCGCCGCTCTGCTGGCTCGCTTCGCCGTCTCTGGCGGCAACGTCCACAAGATAGCTCACAAAATCAAAGCCGCAGTTATGACGTGTATGGTCGTATTTGGCGCCGGGATTGCCCAGACCTACGATAACGCCTTTATAGTCCATCAGTACGCCTCCAGAGGCGATTTATATGCGCTCAAGTGCAGGGGCAGGCCCAGCCCCGCGCAGACAGATGCTGCGGTGCGGGCCATAAAGCGGCACAGCGGGGGATTCATGGCAGCCAGATGCCCGCCGCCGGGCAGCCAGATCAGCTTTTTGGACGGTGCCTTGAGGCAGTCGAAGGTGGCCTGAATGATGGCTGGCGTAAACAGCGCATCGTTCTGCGCGCTGAAAAAATACAGGGGGCACCGTAGGCTCTCGGGCAGACGCGTGTTGAACAGGCTGGCCAGAAAACTCAGGGGGTATGTCAGCCGTGTTTTGCGGCGGTTGCTCACAGTTCGCCGCGCGCCGGAAATGATTCGCCAGGAATCCAGATAGGCCTGCAAGGGCAAGGGCAGCCAAGGCAGCCAGCGCGCCAGTCTACAGAAAATACGTTCAATATCCGCTCTGCGGTCAGCCAGCCCGGCAAAGCGTGTCAGATAGATAGCTTCGCGCATCTGGGGCAGCACACCGGTAATGGGAAATGCCGCCGTAAGGCCGGGGGATGCCGCAGCGTGCGCCAATGCGAGTATGCCGCCCTGGCTGTGCCCGCACACCGCAATGTGGACATGGCCTGCATCACGCAGCCATAACTCGGCGTCCAGGCAGTTTTGCCGCAGGTCGTCAAAGCTGAAGTCAGCGCGGTGGCGGTTCAGGCCGTGCCCGGTAAAATGCACTGCGGCAACGGCAAAGCCCGCTTGCTGCAAGGCGGCGATCATGGGCCGGTACTGGATGGGCGACAGCATGGTGCCGGGATAAAACAGCATGACCCCGGCCCCATGATTGGGCCAGAGTTCGAGCCGCAGTTCCCGGTTATGGGCAGACAGCTTGTGCGTGACAAAGGCTGGTTTGTTCATGGCGCCATGCGTACATAAAATGAGGCCGGTCCCGCAAGGAACCGGCCAATACAGTCGCACAAAGGCCCGATGACCGGGCTTTGCGTCAAACAGTCTTATTCGGCGGCTTCAGCGGCTTCCTTGGCCTTGGAAAGTACGCTGACGATGGCGAAGTTCTGGTCGTAAACGGCCTTGACGTTTTCGGGCAGCTGCAGGTCGCCCACGCAGATGGTGGTGTTGATGTCCATGGGGGTCACATCAACAACGATCTTTTTGGGCATGTCCAGGGGCTTGCTGCACAGACGCACGATTTCGCGGTAGGTTTCAAGCTGGCCGCCGAGCTTCACGCCGCGCGACACGCCCACGAATTCCACGGGCACGTCAACGGTGACGGGCTTATCCAGATCCACGCCGTAGTAGTCGATGTGGCTGAATTCTTTCTTGTAGGGATGGTACTGCACGTCCCAGATGATCACAGGATGCACGGACTTCTGACCGTTGTCGTCAATCTCGAGGTTGAACACCGAGGTGCGACCGGCTTCGGCAAAAATCTTTTCCAGCGGCAGGGCAGGAGCCTGCACAGAGATGTTGTCACCCTTGGCGGTGTAGAACACGCCGGGGATCAGATCCTGGGTACGCAGACGGCCACTGGCGCCTTTGCCGCTACCTTCGCGCTTCTGCACGCTCAAAGTCTTTTCAATATTCATGTCCTGCTCCTTGGCTTACCGCAGCCGAAACGTGCGGAAAAAGTTCTGTTATTATGGAACCGGCCCTTGCGGGCAGGCTTGGGTCTATACGCAATCCGCATAAAGCGGGTTACACAAACAACACGCTCACCGATGAACCGGTATGGATGTTGTGGATAGTCTTGCCCAGAAGGGCAGCTACAGAAACAACTTCCAGCTTGGGGCAACGTTCAAGTTTGTCGCCCATGGGGATGGTGTCTGTGACAAATACCTGCGAAAGCGCCTCGGTGCTGTTGATGCGGTCAATGGCGGGGCCAGACAAAACAGCGTGGGTGGCGCAGGCCACAATCTTGGTAGCGCCGTTTTTGAGCAGCACTTCCGCACCGGCGCACAATGTGCCAGCGGTGTCGATCATGTCGTCCACCACAATGGCAAGACGGCCTTTCACATCGCCGATAACATGCATGGCCTGAGCCTGATTGGGCTTGTCGCGGCGCTTGTCCACAATGGCCAGCGGCGCGTTGAGCCTTTTGGCATAGGCGCGGGCGCGTTCAACGCCGCCGGCATCGGGCGACACGATCACGATGTTGTCGTCGTGCAGCCGCCGCAGCGATTCAAGCATGACAGGTACGGCAAACAGGTTGTCCACAGGGCAGTCAAAGTAACCTTGAATCTGTCCCGCGTGCAGGTCAATGGTGACCACGCGTTCCGCACCGGCAACGCTGATAAAATCGGCCACCATTTTGGCGCTGATGGGCGCACGGGGGCTGACCTTGCGATCCTGGCGCGCATAGCCGTAGTAAGGAATAACGGCGGTAATCCTGCCTGCGCTGGCCCTCTTGAGGGCATCAAGCATAAGGCAGAGCTGCACCAGATTACGGTTGATGGTCGGGGGGCAGGTGGGCTGCACCACAAAAACGTCATCACCGCGAACATTGTCGCCTATTTCGATCCGCAACTCGCCGTCGCTGAACGTGGTAGCCAGCGTGGGCGTGAGTTGACACCCCAGATGGTTGCAGATGGCCTTGGCCAAATCCGGATTGGAAGACCCGGTGACGATCTTAAGATCGCTGTACATGAACCGCCCTGCCTTGCGCGCCAAAGAGCACTTACGGTTATACATCCTTGCTGCCGTCGCCGGAAGAAAGGCGGCGCTTTATTGCCAGGCCGCCGACAAATCGACGGAAGGCGCGGTCAGACGCCCCAGGCGCGGTACAGCAGTGTGTGGCTGGGATGGAAGGGTTCGAACCTTCGAATGACGGAGCCAAAACCCGTTGCCTTACCACTTGGCTACATCCCAGTATTTCACAGCACGTGCGCGTATACGCGCCTGTTCTCTCCTTGCAGCATGGCGGCAGCCGCCTGCGATTCCACATGGGATTCGTGTGCGAAAAGCGCCACAATGCTTGAGCCGCTGCCACTCATGGCTACGGCTCCAGCCCCAAGGCGCAGCAAGTTCGCCTTGATTTCTGCAAGCTGTGGATGGCGAGAAAATACAACGTCCTCAAGGTCGTTGTGAATGCTCAACTCTGTCCGCACCCCGGAGAGAAAAGTTCCATTAGCCTTGCTTTCTGTCTTTGTCAAGCAATTTTGCCCAGAAACCGTGTCTGAGGCCTTGAGCGCGGCGTCATAATCGGCGTATGCCTGGGGGGTGGATGCATGAATTTGAGAGCATACCAGAACAAGGTGTATGCCTGCAAGCGCATCATCCCTGCAAGGCTCGATGATCTCGCCAATGCCCCGCACCCGGCAGGGTTTGTTGATGAGAAAAAACGGCGTGTCCGCGCCAACCGTGAGGGCAACCTCAGCCAGCGCCTGATCGTCAAGCGGGCCGGGTATCCTGCTGTTGAGCCAGCGCAGCAGGGCCGCCGCATCGCTGCTGCCGCCGCCAAGACCTGCGCCAGCCGGGATGCCCTTGTTCAGGCGCACTTCAATCCCAGGCAGGTCGGGTACACGCTTGGCGAGGGCGGCGTAGGCCTTGGTGAGGGTGTTGTTCTCAAGGTCGATGCCGGGCGTGTCACACTGCACAACCAGACCGGTTGCGCCGGTTTCACGAATGTGCAGGCGATCGCAGGGGCGGGGCAGGGGCCAGAAAAGAGAATCCAGCTCATGATACCCGTTTTCCCGCACTCCCGTGATGCGCAAACCAAGATTAACCTTGCACCCGGCAACAACTACGCTCATGGATTTCTCCGCTCCTGTGGCGATTGATGGCTACAGCGTTTCAACCGTAAGGTTGCCGTTGGTGTACACGCAGATTTCCGAGGCAATGCGCATGGCCTCGCGGGCAATGGCCTCCGCATCCATGTCGCTGTGCCGGGCAAGCGCCCGCGCTGCCGCAAGGGCATAGGGGCCGCCGCTGCCAATGGCTGCAACTTCGTCGTCCGGTTCAATGACGTCGCCCGTGCCCGACAGAACGAGAATGTGTTCGCTGTCCGCCAGCAGGAGCATGGCCTCAAGCTTGCGCAGGTATTTGTCCTTGCGCCACTCCTTGGTCATTTCAACGGCGGCGCGAACCATGTTGCCGCGCAATTCCTTGAGCTTGGCTTCAAAGAGCTCAAACAGGGTAAAGGCATCGGCTGTGGCCCCGGCAAAACCCGCCAGAACCTTGCCGTCATACAGACGCCGCACCTTCTGCGCGCCGTGCTTCATGATCATATTCTGGCCCAGGGTCACCTGACCATCGCCAGCTATGGCCACGCGGCCATTCTTTCTTACTGCCAGTATGGTTGTGGCATGCGTATCCATCATCAGTTCTTTTCCCATATTTCCTTGCGCTCTTTGTAGGCGGCCTCAAGCTTCTGAAAATCACGCGGATTTGCAGATTTGCCCGACAAGGCCTTGGCCTGGTTAAAGTAGCGCTCGGCCTGTTTTTTGTTGTTGGAATACAGGGCGCTGTATGCCATGTGGATATAGGCCCCGGCAGTGTCGCCCGTTTTACCGAGCGAGCGGGCATAGGCCTCGTGAACTTCGGCGTCTTCCGGCACGTAGCGCAGCACATCTTTATAATACTGCGCGGCCTGCGCCTGCCTGCCCGTTTCGTCAAGCATGCGGGCATAGAAAAAAGAGGCCATGTAGTCTCGCGGGTCAAGGCGCATGGCCTGACGCAGCAAGCCATCCGCACGGCTCATGTCACCCTTGCGGTAGTGGAATGCGCCAGCCTCGCGCAGCACCAGAGGGTCGTTGGGCGAAGCGGCGAGGGCTTCGTCAAAGGCCTTGCTGGCCTCGGCAACCCGGTTTGTGCGGGCCAGCACAATGCCACGCCCCATGCATGAAAGACCGTCCTTGCCCGAAAAACGCTGCTGTGCAGCCTGCGCGTCGCCATAGCGCGCCCAGAGGAGCGTTTTGACGCGGATAAATTTGGTATTGTCCTGCGTGCGGCCCTGCACAGACTTACCCATGCCCTCAATGCGGGCCTGAAGCCCGTTGATGCGGTCGCCGATGGCAGGGTGGGTAGAAAGGTAGGTTGGCACGCTGGTGCCGCTCATCCAGCTTTTCTGGCGCAGCACCTTGAAGCCGCCCACCATGCCCTGCGGAGGATAGCCCGCAGCCACAAGGTATTGCAGGCCAATCTGGTCGGCTTCGGTTTCGTCCATGCGGCTGTAGTTGAGCATGGCCGACTGCCCGGCCCCCAGCGCGCCCACGGCCAGCGCGCCGCCGCTGGAGCCGCCCACCGCCACGCCCGCAATGGCCAGCAGCAGGGAGCCAAGGGTCACAAACTGCGCGCGTTCAAGGCGCGAGGCCACATGGTGCTGGGTTACGTGCGCCAGTTCGTGGGCAAGAACGCCCGCGAGCTCTTCTTCCTTGTCCATGTTCATGATGAGGCCGGTGAACACGTAGACGTAGCCGCCGGGAATGGCAAAGGCGTTGAGCGAATTGTGCAGGATAACGGCGGCGTTGAAGCTGAAGGGCTGCGGCGGAATCTTTTTGACCAGACGATCCACTATCTGGTTGACGTACTGGCTTACCTCAGGGTCTTCCACAATGGGCATGTTTGCGCGGATCATCACGTCAAACTTGTGGCCCATCTCCTTTTCGTCCTTGATGGTGACGCCGCCGAAAAAGAAGGCCTGGGCCGGTACGGCCACAAGCTGGGCTGACAGAAATGCCAGCAGAACAAAGAGCGCCATAACACGGCGCAGGGCAACACGATGTAACATGGCGTCCTCATGATGCCGCAGTAAAAGCGCCCGCGCCGGAGACCGACGCGGGCAGCGGCTTATTCCAGATCCCAAACCTGACCTTCGGGGGTGTCGCGTACGCTGACGCCCAGATCAAGAATTTCCTGCCGTAGCGAATCCGAGCGGGCAAAATCCTTGCTGGCGCGGGCTTCCTGCCGGGCGAGCATCAGCTCTTCCACTCGGGCCACGTCAATCTTGCCGCGTGTGGCGCGCTGACCGCGCAAATCAGCCAGAAAAGCCTGCGGAGCCTGCCCAAAGAGACCAAGGCGCTTGTCCCATTCCTGCGCGCGGGCAAGAAATTCCTGCAGGAGGTCGCGTCCGGCTTCGGCTGCACGCAGGGCCTTGTCTTCCAGCAGGCGGTTCACAAGGCGCACCTGGGCAAAAACCTGCCCAAGGGCCTGCGCCGTATTGATGTCATCCTCAAGCGCGGCGTCAAAAGCCTTGGGCAGCGTGCCCCATTCCTCGGCCATTTCCTGCGGCAGGGGCGTCTTTTTCCACTTGTCGCGGGCAAGGGCCTTGCCTGCTTCGTGCAGGGCTGTGTACACGCGGTGCTGGGCCTTTTCCGCTTCGTCCATGCTGTCGGCTGTAAAGTCGATGGGGCTGCGGTAGTGCTTGCCCAGCAGGAAAAACCGTAGGGTTTCAGGCAGGTAGTTTTCAAGAATATCGCGGATGGTCTTGAAGTTGCCCAGGGATTTGGACATCTTTTCCGCATTTACCTGCACAAAGCCGTTATGCACCCAGTAGCGGGCCAGCGAGCAGGCGCAGGCGGCTTCGGACTGGGCGATCTCGTTCTCGTGGTGCGGGAAAATAAGATCCTGTCCGCCGCCGTGAATGTCCAGCGGCAGGTAGGGCTGGCTCATGGCAGAGCACTCAATATGCCAGCCGGGGCGGCCCTTGCCCCAGGGGCTTTCCCAGAAAGGTTCGCCGGGCTTGGCGGCCTTCCACAAGGCGAAATCCAGGGGGTCTTCCTTTTCTTCGCCGGGTGCCACGCGCGCGCCGGAGAGCAGATCGTCCAGGCTGCGGCCAGAGAGCTTGCCGTAGGGCTCGTAAGCGCGCACACGAAAATACACGTCCCCGGAGGGAGTGGAGTAGGCCTTGCCCGAATCAATAAGCGTGGAGCAGATGGCCTGAATCTGCGGGATAAAGTCGGTGGCGCGGGGTTCTTCATCAGCCCGCAGCACGCCCAGCCGATCCATATCTTCATGGAAGGCAGTTATGTAGGTCTGGGCAACCTCGCGCCAGTCCCGGCCTTCCTTGTTGGCGCGGTTGATGATCTTGTCGTCCACGTCCGTAAAATTGCGCACAAAGCGGACTTCAAGCCCTGTATGGCGCAACTGCCGCACGAGCACGTCAAAAACAAGAGCGGAACGCGCATGTCCGATATGGCAAAGATCATAGGCCGTTATGCCGCAAACATACATGTTTGCCTTGCCCGGATGAACGGGAACAAACTCTTCCTTCTTACGGCCCAGGGTATTGTAGAGCAGCATGTATATCCCTTACCCGGCCAGACCGGGAAGATTGATCATGTCGATGCGGCGCTGGTGCCTGCCGCCTTCAAAGGTAGCGCCCAGAAATGCCTCCACAATGGCCTGAGCCAGCTCCACGCCGATGATGCGCGCGCCGAGGCAAAGCACATTGGCGTTGTTGTGCTGGCGCGACAGGCGCGCCTGAAGCTCTGTGGCGCACAGGGCCGCGCGGATGCCGGAGTGGCGGTTGGCGGCAATGGAAATGCCTATGCCTGTACCGCAAATGAGAATGCCTGTTCCCTGCTCTTTTTCCACAGCGGCGCAAAGCTTGTGCGCCAGCACGGGGTAGTCGCAGCTTTCGGTGGAGTGGGTGCCGTCGTCCACCACGTTGATGCCCTTCTGGGCAAGAAATTGAACAAGGTGTTCTTTCAGCGCATAGCCAGCGTGGTCTGAGGCAATGTGAATGGTCTGCATGTATACTCCTGCAAAGGTACGCACGGTGCGCCCGGACTGGCCGGACGCACCGCTAGAGCATTTAACACTTCTGCAATGTCGTTTAAGGCGGGTTGCCCCGATACCGGGCCTCAGCCGTCAGGCGCGGCCCGTCAGGCCAAAACTATTGCTGCTGCTTGAACTTGGCGAGCGGCAGTAGCGGTGCGTCATCAGGAAGGGGTAAGGCCATCTGCTCTTTTGTAAAGGGCTGGGAAACCTTTTCTCTTTCCTTGATAAGCACAATGGCGCGTTTGCCGTTGCTGTGGGCAAGGTTCAGACGGCGGGGCAGCGGCTTGGGATCATCCGAATACAGGATTTCCATGCTCCAGCCCTTGCCGTTGGCCTGTTCCTGCCATTCCACGGGCAGCCCCTGCTCGTTGATGATCAGGCGGCCTCCAGGTTGGCCCTGAAGGTCGTACAGGGCTTTGCCGTCAGCGGAAAAGGCGGTTTTGTCAAACTGGTTGCCAAATACCGCCGTGTATCGGCCATTGAGAAGGTCGGCCAGATGCACAAGGTTGAAGGGAACCGGCACGCCCACCTGAAGCAGGGGCTTGGTAGCGCCCTGATAGAAGTAGGCCTTGTTTTCGCTGGGGCTGTACACAAGAAAATGCTGACCGTCTTCAAGTATCTTGGCAACAGTGGTGCCCACGCCTGCCATGACGTCCAGTCGCAACTGGCGCTGGCTGTTGCCCCAGAACAGGGCCGTGACGCGCCGTGTATCGCCCTCTGTGCCAAAGCGCAGGCTCAGTTGCAGGCGATAGGGTTCAGACTTGTCGGCAGAGCTGACAGCAGCAAATTTTTGCCAGCGCTGTTCAAGCACTGCGCGGTTTTCGGGCGAGGTTTCCAGTACGGGCTGACGGGCGCAGGCGCACAGCAGCGCCAGACAACAAAAAATAACTAATTTTTTCATAGATGTGAAAGCCGCTGCCGCAATGCTTCCGCATTGTCGGGTTTGAGTTCCATGGCTTTTTGATAGGCGGTGCGGGCTTCGTCCTTAAGGCCAGCCCGCGCGGCGATATCGCCGTAGTGCTCCCATATGGAGGCATCCGTATGCTCGTCCAGCGTAACGGCGCGGCGGATTTCCTTCAGGGCGTCATCGAGTTTTCCAGCCTTGAAATAGGCCCAGGCCAGAGAATCTACAATATAAGACTGATTGGGGGCCAGATCGTTGGCCCGCATAAGAAGCGTCAGGGCGCGGTCGAGGTCGCGGTCTTCCTCGGCCAGGGTGTAGCCCACGTAGTTGAGGGCCTGATAATTGTCCGGATGCAGGGCCAAGAGCTTCTCCATGGTTTTGAAAGCCGCTTTTTTGTCGCCGGTTTCATCCTGAAGAGAGCCGAGCAGAAAGAACATTTCCGCATTGTTGGGCCAGCGCTTTATGGCATTCTGGGCAACGTCCAGGGCCTGCTTCATCTGCTTTTGCCGCGCCAGCAGGCGCACCTCGACCTCCACAAGCTCGGAGGAGTCGGGATTGGCGCTTGTGGCCTTGCGCACGGCGTCAAGGGCCTCGGCATCACGGCCAGCCTCTGCCAGCAACTGGATGCGCAGCAGCACGCCACGCACGGCAGCCTTGCTGGAAACCGGGATTTTATCCAGCCATGAGAAGGCCATGTCCAGGTCGCGGCGCTGGTCGTATGCCAGCTCGGCCAGCAGCAGATACACATCGTGGGGCGCATCGCCCTGGGCCACTATCTGCTTGAGCAGGCTTTCCGCCTGCAAAAAGTGGCGCGAATCCATAAACATGCTGGCGACTGTCAGCTTGAAAGGTGTACTGTCCGGCCCCTGCTGCATGTACTTGAGCGCCCGTTCGGGCTGACCCATGCGCAACGAAATGTTGATAAGGCGCAGCAGGACGTCCTGTGACGAAAAATTAAGTTTGAGCAGCTTTTCATAAACGCCGCGCGCGGCCTTGAGGTCGGGCTTCTGCTCATAGATGAATGCCAGTTCCGCCAGAGCCTCCACAAAATCGGGCGTATCCTTGATGGCGCGCTGCAGGTAGGCCACGGCCTCGTTGGGCCTGTCCATGCCAATAAGCGCCCGGGCGTGGTAATAATCCACCAGCGGGGTGCGCTGCTTGCCCGTAACGCTGTTAAGCAGCTTTTCGGCTTCGGGATACTGCTTGGTTTTGACCAGCAGCAGGGCCAGCTCCATGCGGGCATCTACGGAATCGGGATGCTTTTTAAGGTATTCGCGCATGAGCTTGACGCCAAGCTCGGGCGAACCTTTTTCCATAAGGGCTTCGGCATAGAGCAGATTGAGCGAAATATCATCGGGCCAGACGCTCAGGGCCTGCTCCATGACCATAGCGGTATGGGGAGATTTGCGGCTGAGCAGCCACACGCCGCCTTCAAGCCAGATGTTGACGGGCATGTGCGCCTTGGCCAGTAGAGGCGAAGCGGCGGCAAGGGCGTTGTCGTCCTCATTGTTCATGGCCTGCGCAAAAACAAGAAAGGCGTATGTGTTGAGGGCATTGGGCGAAAGCTCTGTCTCAACCGGGCGCAACGATACGCCCTTGACGTCGTGCTGCTGGGCCTTTGCTGTGGCAGAAGGCGCGGCAGATTGCGCTGCGGACGTGTCCGATTTTTCAGCAGTCTGGTGCTTGGCGCCGGAACAGCCGCCGCATCCCAGCAAGGAAAAGGAAGTGGCGGCAGTCAGGGCCAGGGCGCATAGCAGCGCAACGTGGTTACGTTTCATATCAGGATTGTATCCATGTGTCTGAAAAGTCTTTGATATCCACAGCCAGATGCTGCCGGATCTTTTCCAGCAACCGTGCTTCAAGCTGGCGGACTCGTTCCCGTGTGACGTTATACCGTTCGCCTATCTCGCGCAAGGTTACAGGTTCATCCGTGAGCAGGCGGTTTTGCAGAATATACAGCTCTTTTTCGTTCAGTTTGGGCAGTATGGTTTTGAGCTTGCTGCGCACCAAGCCGGCGATTTCGTCGCGAGCGAGGCTGTCTTCAATGCCGGGGCCGAGCGCGGGCAAAAAGTCCATGCGCGTTGCGCCGCCAGCATCCTCGCCCACGGGCACGTTCAGCGACATATCGGTGGACGCAAGACGCTGATCCATCTCGTTAATCTGGTCTTCCGTAACGCCAAGGCGCTCGGAAAGCATGGCCGCATCCGGGTCAAAGCCCTGCATGATCAGCTTTTGCCGCTCGCGGTTCAGATTGTAGAACAGCTTGCGTTGCACCTGGGTGGTGCCGATCTTGACCATGCGCCAGTTGTCCATGATGAACTTGAGTATGTAGGCCTTGATCCAGAACGAAGCATAGTACGAAAACTTGATGCCTTTGTCGGGGTCAAATTTGTTGACGGCGCGCATGAGGCCCACGTTGCCCTCCTGCACAAGGTCGAGCACGTTCTGCATCCATCTGCGCTGAAAGTCCATGGCAATGCGCACCACAAGCCGCAGATGCGATGAAACAAGCCGAAAAGCCGCATCCGCATCGTTGTGGTCGCGCACACGCAGGGCAAGCTCGTGTTCTTCATCCGGCTTGAGCAGGGGGAAGCGGCTTACTTCGCGCAGGTAAAGGTGCAGGCTGTCGCGCGGGCCAACTGCGGGCAGGCGCGTTGTGGACGGCGCAGGCAGACCTTCATGGTCGTCATCAAGAGCTATGGGGTCGAGGTCGTGATCGGCGGCATCCAGCTCAACGTCCACATCTTCTGGGGAATCAGCAAGCGCGTCGTCATCGTCCTGATCGTCAGACACTGAATCTGCCGGAACCTCGCGCACGGCGGAGCCGTCCACATCAAGAATGCTCTGCTTGGCGGCCTTGCCTTCTGCCGAGCGGGTGCGCGCCTTTGCGGCAGCGCCACGTGTGCCGTCCTCGGCAGGGGCTGCCCGTTTGCGCGAAGGGGGAGCATCCAGAATTTCCACCTCGGGCGAGGAAATTTCGGTTTCTTCCGCTTTTCGCGAGCTGCGCGGGTTTTTGGGAGCTATCGGACTATCTTTTTTCATGATATTTATGTCTGAGCATCGCTGCCTGTAACGGGCCGCAATGTTTAATGCTATAGTTTTGGTTTGTTCTTTTCAGTGTTTTTCAGTAGTAAAAGGCCTGCCGGGTTTAATGCGCGGCGCGGTTTTGCGGCCCCGGCGGCGTTCCGCCCCGGTTCGGCCCGCATGTTCCGGTTCGCAAAATCCTTACGGAATCAGCGGCCTCAAACAACGGAAGCCCCAGCATACAGGTATTGCAGGCGGAAGGCAAAGGTGCACTTTGGCTTGCGGCGACTGTGCTGGGAACAGAGCGAGACGACGATGACATTTCGACAAGCCCTCGGCCTTGGCAGGCCTCTTTTGCTCGACGGTGCCATGGGTACCATGCTTCAGGCCTCGGGCATGCCCGCTGGCGCGACTCCCGAAGAATTTTGCATGGCAAACTCCGACACCCTGCGCGGCATTCACAAGGCCTATCTGGACGCGGGCGTTGATCTGCTGACGTCGTGCACCTTTGGCGGCAATATTTACAAGCTGCCAAAAAGTCTGGATGTTTTTTCGTTCAACCGGCGTATGGTCGAAATAGCCAAAGAAGCCGCCGCACAGGCTGGCCGCCCTGTCTTTGTGGCGGGCAATGTGGGCCCTACGGGGCATTTTGCCAAGCCCCTCGGCCCGGTTGAACCGCGTGACCTTATCGCGGCCTTTGCCAATCAGATTCGCGGGCTTGTGGAGGGCGGGGCCGACCTCATATTTATTGAAACGCAGTTCGACCTTGCCGAAGCCAGAGCCGCCGTGGCGGCTGCCCGGCAGGAATGCGACCTGCCAGTCATGGTTTCCATGACTTTTGAACAGGGTGTGAGCCTTACCGGATCCACCCCCGCGATTTTTGCCGAAACCATGCAGAATATGGGCGTGGATGTGGTCGGCACCAACTGTAGCCTCGGGCCGGACCAGATGCTGCCAGTGGTGCAGGAACTGCTTGGCGTATGCGAATGCCCGGTCATGGCCGAACCCAATGCCGGTTTGCCCGAACTGCGCGGCAATGAAACCGTGTTCCCTCTGGGGCCGGAAGATTTTGCGCAGAAAACCGCCCCCTTCGCCCACCTTGGCGCGCGTATACTTGGCGGCTGCTGCGGCACCACGCCCGCGCATCTGGCGGCGCTTGCGCAGGCCTTGCGCGGTATGGACAGCGTCACGCCGCCCCCCGTATCACGCAAAGGCATCTGCCTGACCAACCGCTCCCAGATGGTGCGCATCGCTGTGGGCCAGCCCTTGACCATCATTGGCGAACGCATCAACCCCACGGGCAAAAAGGCTCTTACGCAGGAGCTTCAGGCCGGAGCCTTTGACGTCGCCATGCAACTGGCCGACGCTCAGATAGATGCCGGAGCCACCGTACTTGATGTGAACGTGGGCGCGCCCCTGGTGGACGAAACCCAGCTTTTGCCCGAACTGGTGCAGCGCCTTGTGGGACGGCTACCCCTGCCGCTCTCCATAGATTCTTCCAATGCGGATGCCATTGCCAACGCCTTGCCATACTGCCCCGGTTCGTTTCTGGTGAATTCCATCAGCGGCGAGGCTGGGCGCATGGAAGCGCTCGGCCCCTTGTGCCGCGACTTTGGCGCGCCCTTTATTCTGCTGCCCTTACAGGGGGCGCATCTGCCGGAAAAAGCCGCAGAGCGCATCAGCACGGTGGAGAACCTGATTGAAAGGGCCGAGGGCATGGGTATTTCGCGGCGGCTGATGATGGTGGACATCCTGGCGCTGGCTGTATCCTCCAGCGCGGACAGCGCCCTCCAGTGCCTGGAAATGACGCGCTGGTGCGCTGCCAACGGCCTGCCCACAACGCTTGGCCTTTCAAATCTTTCTTTTGGTCTGCCAGCGCGCGAACTGCTCAATTCCACTTTTCTCTCCTTGGCGGCGGGCGCGGGGCTTACCTCGTGCATCGCCAACCCCTCTGCCCAGCGCCTGCGCGAGGCGGCAGACGCGCTCAAGGTGCTGTGCAACCACGATGCCCACGCATCCTCGTTTATAGCCTCCTATTCCGGCTGGAAGCCCGGCGAAGGCACCATACAGGTGCGTCAGGGCGGCGGGGCTGCGGCCAAAACCCTTGCCGAAGCCGTGCTCAACGGCGACAAGGAAAATGTGCTGACTCTGCTTACGGCAGAGCTTGACGCGGGGGCGGATCCCTTTACCCTTGTGCAGGAAACGCTCATTCCGGCTATTACGGAAGTGGGCGCGCGCTATGAACGGCGGGAATACTTTTTGCCCCAGCTCATCCGCGCGGCAGAAACCATGCAGACCGCCTTTGCGCATCTCAAGCCTTTGCTGGAGGCCGGGCGAGGCCCGGAAACGCGCCCAGTTGTGGTGATGGCCACGGTAGAAGGCGATATTCACGATATTGGCAAAAACATTGTTTCGCTGCTGCTCGGCAACCACGGTTTTGACGTGGTGGACGCGGGCAAGGACGTTCCGGCAGAGGCCATTGTTGCTTGCGCACTCAAGCACAACGCGCGTATCATCGGCTTGTCGGCATTGATGACCACCACCATGGTTCGCATGGAAGACACCATCAAAATCGTCAGGGAGCGCGCTTTGCCCATCAAGGTTCTGGTGGGCGGGGCTGCCGTTACGCAGGCTTTTGCCGATGCCATCGGGGCAGATGCGTATTGCGCTGACGCCGTAGGTGCGGTAAAGGCCGCCAAGCAGTTTGTTTAGCCGCGCCCCGGCGCGGCCTTTGCTCCTCATTCAAAACTTCGGGTAAACTATGAAGAAACTCATCCTGGCCTTATTGCTGTGTCTGGCTTTGCCGTGCTCGGCGCTGGCGGCCTCGTCATCGGTTCCTACCCTGAATTTGGCCGGGCTGACGGATATGCTTGCCAAAAACAAGGGCAAGGTCATCATGCTCAATTTCTTCGCCACATGGTGCCCTCCGTGCCGCGTTGAAATCCCCGAGCTTGTGAACGTTCGCAAAAAGTACGCGGAAAAAGACGTGCTTATCGTGAGCATCTCCCTTGATGAAGACTCCAAGGTTGTGCCCCCCTTTGTGGAAAAGATGAAGATGACATACCCCGTCTTTGTCGCCGACCGCGAAGTGGCGCGGGCATTCAAGATTTCGCAGATTCCTCACAATGCCTTCTACAGCAAGGATGGCCAGCTCATTCTGTCTGAACCCGGCATGGCGGACGCCGAAATGGTAGAGATGGTCTTTAAAAAGTTGCTGGAACAGAAATAATGGAAAATTCCCTTGTGGTGCGCAAAGCCCACATGGACGATGTAAAGTCCATGCATGGGCTTTTGCTGCAATGCGCCCAGAAAGGGCTTTTGCTGCCCCGCGCGCTGATCCATCTTTATGGGCATGTGCGCAACTTCATGGTTGCGGAGAATACAGCTGGCGAGATAGTGGGCTGCTGCGCCCTTGCCCCGGTGTGGGAAGATCTGGCCGAAATATGCTCGCTTGTGGTGCGTGAAGACGTTCGCCGCCTGGGAACAGGCAGGGAGCTTGTCAACGCCTGCCTCAGTGAATGCCGCGACTTGCATATTCAGAAAGTGTTTGCGCTTACATACCAGGAGGCGTTTTTCGCCCGCCTGGGTTTCAGGGTTGTGGACAAGGATGTTTTGCCGCAAAAAATCTGGGCCGACTGCGTGCACTGTGCCAAGTACCCTAACTGCGATGAAACAGCCGTCTATTTTGAACTGGATTCCGCTGCAAAGGACGTAGGAGAGGTGCATGTCCAAGGCTAACGACATCAAGGTAAAAGAACTGAAACCGGTATTCACGCCGGAACAGATTGCAGCCCGGATCCAGGAACTGGCCGCAGAGATCAACGCCGAGTACGGTGATGAGCCTATGGTGGCAGTGTGTGTGCTCAAGGGTGGCTTCATGTTTTTCAGCGATTTGGTTCGCTTTTTGCACAACAAAAATCTGGAACTGGATTTTGTCCGTTTGTCCAGTTATGGCAAAGGGTCTTCCAGCTCCAAACATGTGATCTTCAGCAAGGATGTTGAGATTGACATTTGCGGCAAGCATGTGCTGATTGTTGAAGATATCGTGGACAGCGGGCACAGCATGCGTTTTCTGCTCGGGCAGTTTGCGGCGCGCAAGGCGCGCAGTCTGCGCCTGGCTGCACTGGTGGACAAGGATGAACGCCGGGAAGTTGACGTCAAGGTCGATTTTGCGGGCTTCAAGCTGAACCAGGGGTTCATTGTGGGCTATGGCCTGGATTACGCCGAGCATTACCGTATGTTGCCCGGCGTGTTTGAAGTGATTCCCGAATAGGCTTTTCCCGGCTCCGGCAGCCGGTAGGTTTTGGAGTAATGGCATGGAAATAAAGTGTCCCAATTGCGGTAGCCGCTTCAATTTGCCGGATCAGCTTGCCAAGCCGGGCGTCAAGCTGCGTTGCTCGGTCTGCAAGACGGTTTTCACCTATGAGCCGGAAGTTCCCCTGGCCGAACAGGGGCCGCTGCCGGAAATGCCCATCAAAAAGAAGCTGCCACTGGTCAAACTGGCGCTGATTTTTGTGCTGGTGCTGGCCTGCGCAGGCGGCGGCTGGTATTACTACTTGCTCAAGAACGCTGCCAAGCAGCCCAATGAGCAGGAAATTGCCAAGCAGGTTGAGCTGCTGACCATGCGCAACGTGCGGCAGTATTATGTTGATAATGAAAAGGTGGGCAAAGTTTTTGTGATAGAGGGCAGGGTGGTTAACGAGTTCCCGCAGCCAAAGGAACTCATTACCATTGAAGCCGCCATCTACGACAAGGACAAGAAAGCCCTGGCTGTCAAAAAACAGCTTGGCGGCGTGCAGCTTTCACTTTTTCAGCTCCAGGTGCTGAGCGAGAAGGAAATGGAATCCTTTCTCAACAACAAGGTTGAGATTCTCACCAATAACACCAATGTGCCGCGCGGGGGCGAAGTGCCGTTTATGGTGCTGTTTTACGCGCCGCCCGAAGGTGTGGCAGAGTTTGGCGTGAGGATCATTGACGCCAGGGATGTGTCTGAGCAGGGCGGCTCCGGTACGGGCACCCCCGCAGAGCAACCCAAATAACTGTTCTGACGCAAAACGCCGCTTGTTTTCGAGCGGCGTTTTGTTATTGTGCCAAGCGCAGGGCCGCATAAGCGGTTTGCCCACTGCAGTGTCAATAGCTGCGGCGGGCTGTATTGCGTCCTGCGCAACGTTGGGTCAGCCGTCAGCTGCTGGCCGGACAAAAGGCGAATATGCGCGAAAGACCGGTTTTGTTGTGGAAGCCGCCTTTCGTTTTTGGCGACACGAGGATTGGCCGGCCGCATACCGGATTTTGTGCAACAGGGCGACTCTGGCGGGGAGTGGCCGCATAGCCAAATTTCTGCAAATGAAAAACGAAAAACAAGAATTGAAAAGAGCCTTGAAAAACAGGCATGTACAGCTCATTGCCATGGGCGGAGCCATTGGCACCGGCTTGTTCCTTGGTTCGGCCGGCACCATCCAGATGGCTGGCCCCGCTGTTCTGATCAGCTACTCGCTTGGCGGCTTCATTGCATTTATGATCATGCGCCAGCTTGGCGAAATGATGGCGCAAGAACCCGTTGCCGGATCTTTCAGCAACCTTGCCCACAAGTACTGGGGTGATTTTCCCGGTTTGCTCTCTGGCTGGAACTACTGGATTCTGTACGTTCTTGTGGGCATGTCCGAGCTGTCGGCTGTTGCCGTATACGTGCAATACTGGTTTCCCAACATCCAGCCCTGGCAGACCACGGCCTTTTTCTTCCTGCTGATCACTGGCGTAAACCTTTGCCATGTGAGCCTTTTTGGCGAAATGGAATTCTGGTTTGCCTCCATTAAGATTGTGGCTATCGTGTCCATGATTCTGCTGGGGTCTTTTTTGTTGTTCAGCGGCCACGCTGGCCCTGACGCGGCGGTGAGCAACCTGTGGATGCACGGCGGTTTTTTGCCGCATGGCTGGGAAGGCGTGTTTACCGCACTGGCGGTTGTGGCCTTTTCCTTCGGTGGGCTTGAGCTCGTGGGCATTGCCGCTGCGGAAACCGACAATCCGCGCGTGACCATCCCCAAGGCTGTGAACCAGATCATCTACCGCATTCTTATTTTTTACATCGGCGCGCTGCTTGTGCTGCTGACCCTGCACCCCTGGAGTCAGCTTGGCGCACCCGTGGACAAGAGCCATTGGGCCCAGGCCATGGTGGCCAGCCCCTTTGTGCAGATTTTTGACCTCATCGGTATTCCTTTTGCCGCGCATGTGCTGAACTTTGTGGTACTCACAGCGGCCCTTTCCGTCTACAATGGCTGCGTTTACTGCAATAGCCGCATGCTGTTTGGTCTGGCCCTACAGGGCAACGCCCCCAAGGCCTTCGGTACTGTCAGCGCTCGCGGTGTGCCCGTGTACGCCCTGCTGATTTCGTCCCTTGCCACGCTGATCTGCGTAATCATCAACTACGCCATGCCTGGCAAGGCCCTTGGTCTGCTCATGTCGCTTGTTGTGGCCGCTCTGGTCATCAACTGGGCCATGATCAGCCTGACGCACCTCAAGTTCCGTGCTGCCATGGTCCGGGCTGGCGAAGTCATTCATTTCAAGTCCCTTTGGCATCCTTTCACCAACTACCTGTGCCTGCTGGTCATGGCCATGGTTCTCGTCGTGCTGGTGATCATTGGCGAAAGCCTTGCGGTAATGCTTGCCCCCGTATGGATTGCCTTTGTGTGGCTGGGCTACAAGCTCAAAAAGCAGAGCAAGCATCTGCCTCCCAGCATGAGCAAATAACGTTCTAGCCGCGTTTTCAGGCTGTAAAGGCCCGCTTGGCGTGCGCGTCCCCATGGGGATGGCATGACCAAGCGGGCCTTGTTTTTTGTGGTGTGATACTTCGGTTGGGAGGAAGGGATTCACGCCGTTGTCAGCCATGCACGCAGGGCCGCGTACGGCTGGGTGCTGAAAATTTTTTTTGGCACAAGCAGAAACATGAAAGCGTGGTCTGTGGCGTGCTGGGAAAAGTTCGTAATCGCGGTATTGCGGCTGTGACTGCCTGCCTGGCTTCAGGCCCGGTGTGTGCCCAGGAATATTTATCTCTGCAAGACTATTATGAAAATTCGATAGTAGAATGGGCAGAATCAGCCTGTGATGGGCTGGCAAAGGGCTGGAGCAGGCAAATGCGAACAAGAAAAGCTGTAAGCTGCGGTTTTCACAAGTGACGTGGCTGGAAAGCGCTTGTCTAGACTTGCCTTCAAGGAGCGGCTATTGTCTTGCAACAGGTGAACGCCATGGAAAAACATAAAGCAACAACAAAAAAAGGTTCGCGGTTGAACCGCGAACCTGAATTTTCTGGTGGGCCATCAGGGACTCGAACCCCGAACCAACTGATTAAGAGTCAGCTGCTCTACCAATTGAGCTAATGACCCGCATTGCGTGAAAAGGTGTTTACGCTTATGCGGCCCTGCCTGTCAAGCAATTTGAAAAAAATCAGCTAAAAAGAGATAATGCATTGAAATATGACAAACTGGCCGTAGCTTCCGCCATGCCGCTTGCCTCGGTCTGGCGAGCGCTGTGCGCAGGCCTCGTAGTGCTGTGCGCCGCTGTTTTCATGAGTTTTGGGGCGCGGGCCGAGGATCTGCAACCAAGGCTTGAAACTGCCCGCGACGGGCAAAACCTGATTGCTGCGCTGCATATTGTTATCCCTGCGGAATTTCACGCCTATGGGCACGAACCGGGCGAGGCGGGCAGACCCACCACTGTGGCTTTTTCTGTAGCAGGAGGCCGGGCCTTGCCCGTGTATTACCCCGATGGAGCAGTGCAACGCGATTATTACGATCCAGCGGCCACTGTGAACGTGTACGAAGGCAACGTGACCTTTTACATCCCCTTGCCGTCCGATGCCGCAGGAAAGCCCTTTGTGGCTGATTTAAGCATGCTTTTGTGCTCCAGCCGTAAGTGCATGCCCGTCAATGAACAAGTGACGGGCATGGTCGCGCGTGAATCAGCGCCCCTCAGCGGCATGCCCTGGCGCATGCAGTGGCAGGAATTGCAGCGTCGCGCGCCTTCGGCGCCGCCGTCAACCCAGGCGGAGGAGGACGGCAACGATGATGCAGCGGGCGATGCGTGGGCCAGGGAGTCCGCACAGGCCGCCACCGGTGGATGGGCAGAGGAAGGTATGGAAAAGCTGCCGCCGCCGGATGGTTTTGACGTGCGCCTTTCGCCGCGCTTTCTTGATGATTCCATGGAAATTTCCGGCCTGGGCAAGGCTCTGTTGTTTGGCATACTCGCGGGCCTGCTGCTCAACGCCATGCCCTGCGTGCTGCCAGTGCTCACCTTCAAGGTGAGCGGGCTCCTCATGGTTGGTGGGCGTGATGCCGCAGGGCTCAAGCGTTTTCGTCAGCACAACCTCTGCTTTGCTGCAGGGGTCATGACGCTGTTCAGCGCGCTGGCCCTTGTGCTGGGGCTTGCAGACCTCATGTGGGGCCAGCTTTACCAAAATCAGGCTGTGCTCATGGTCATGCTGCTGGTGGTCTTTTTGATGGGGCTGTCCACCCTCGGCGTGTTCAGCCTGCCGGTTATTGATCTCAAGACCGGGGCCAACAGCAAAAATCCCTGCTTGCAGGCATATTTTACGGGTCTTGTTTCGACCTTTCTGGCAACGCCGTGCAGCGGCCCGCTGCTGGGCGGTGTGCTGGGCTGGGCTTTTACCCAGCCGCTCATCATAGTTGTTGTGGTCTTTTGGGCTGTGGGTCTGGGCATGGCCCTGCCGTATATCCTGTTTTGCATCTGGCCCGATCTCGCGCGTATTTTGCCAAAACCCGGCGCATGGATGCACGTATTTGAGCGCATAGTGGGCTTTATGCTCATGGGCACGGCGCTTTACCTGCTTTCTGTGCTGCCTGTTGAGCGGCACATGCAGGTGCTCACCGTGTTGCTGGTACTTTCGCTCTGCGCCTGGCTGTGGGGGCAGTATTGCGGCATAACAGCGCCGCCCCTGAGGCGCAAGATCATGGGCGTGCTTGGCGTGGGCCTGCTGGTGGCGTCCGTTTTCTGGGTGTTGCGCCCTGTTGCGCCCCTGCCCCAGTGGCGACAATTCACGCCGGAGGCTTTTGAGGCCAATCTTGGCAAAAAGCCCATGCTGCTCGAATTTACCGCCAACTGGTGCCCCAACTGCAAATTTATGGAAGCCACAGTGCTGACGGACGAGCGCATGCGCAAGCTTCAGGCCCGCTACGGCATGGAACTCGTGCGCGTGGATTTGACCAACGCCAATGCCTATGCGGTGCGCCTGCTTGAGGCCCTGGGCAGCAAAAGTATTCCGCTTACAGCTATTTTCCCTGCAGGGGATGAAGCCGGGCAGCCGCTTGTGCTGCGCGATGTGTACAGCGCCCGGACACTTGAGCAGGCCCTGAACGAAACTTATGAAAAATAATGGCCTTTTTTGTGGATTGCCCTATGGTTCTTTACTGCCCTGCCGATATTGTCTAATGTGTGACCATACAGCAGTGCTTGAAATGGAAAAGAGGTTCACGGCCCAATGGTTGTCCCTCATGTAATTTTTCTGCACACGACTGCGGCCTACTTGCGACAAGGGAGCAGACATGGATCTGAGTCAAAAAAAACAGGAAGACGAACTTCTGCAACTGGTGACGTTCAGCATCGGTGAAGAAGAGTTCGGGGTGAACATCCTGAAAGTTCAGGAGATCATCCGCACCATGGAAATCACCAAGGTGCCCCGTGCTCCGGAATTTGTGGAAGGCGTCATCAATCTGCGCGGCAAGGTGATCCCCATCATTGACCTGCGTCGGCGTTTTGGTCTTGCACCCAAGGGGCATGACAAAAACACGCGGATTATCGTCATTGAAATCAACAACATCATCGTGGGCTTTGTTGTCGATGCCGTCTCCGAGGTATTGCGCATACCCGCAAGCACGGTGGAACCGCCGCCGCCTGTTGTCGCCGGGGTGGACTCGGACTACATCAGCGGCGTGGGCAAGTTGCAGGATCGCCTGCTTATCATGCTTGACCTTGATAAGCTGCTTTCTAGCGACGATCTGGAGATGTTGACGTCCGTCTAGCCCGTAGCCCGGCATCTGGCGCTGCATTGCCCGCAGAGTAGCGTGTGGAGGCGTGCCTGCACCGATTTCTCTGACTGCGCCCGCAGTGTCCGGCATCCGTAGCGTAGCCATGTATACCTTGGTTACTTGGTTGCCGTGTTGGCAGATTATGGCAACATGCCGAAAGGGTATTTAAAACAGGCCGGGCGCAAGTTCGGCCTGTTTTAACTGGTGGCGCAGTCAAACACTGCATTTGATCTCGTGGTGAGCCGGGAAAAGAGGGGAGACGGGGTGCAAGCCAGCGCCTGCTGCTGCCAGCTGCAGAATGTGCGCAGGCCTTTTGTCTTGTGGTGGGACTGACAGGTTGGCGCATTTTGCCGCGCTCAGAAAACCTGCGCGACAAGGCATACGCCGCAATGAAAAAACGGCCCCGGCAATAGTGTGCAGGAGCCGTATCAACAGAAAAAAGAGAATTATTTGCCCAGCGGCTGCTGCCGGACCCGGCGGCTCGAGCGCAGGAACAGCTCCTCCACAATGACCTTTTCATAGTCAGGGGCCAGGGCAAGATCTGCGTGCAGGGCGCTGCACAACATGCTTTCAAGCTGCTGGGTTTCTTCCCAGATTTCGAGCAGTTCGTCATCCGCCATTGTTTTGACACGTTCTGCAAAAGGCTGTTCGTCAATAAAGGGAATACATGAACCCATTGTGTTCTCCTACTGCGCGGCGCGCATGAATTCACTTACGCATTGCTGCGCCAGCAGCGTTTGCGCCATCTGGGCGCAACCCTGTGATCCTGGGTGCAGCCCATCGCTCAGATCGTCCATATAGACGGAATTGGTTATCAAAAGCTCATGCACCTGCGCAAAAGGAATGCCACGCTGGTCGCAGAGCATTTGTTGCAGCTTGCACAGTTGCGCGATACGGGCGTTCGCATCTGCTGCCGCAACGGGCGGCGGGCTGATCACCAGCGTGGGGGCAGTTGCTGCCGCTTCTTCCAGCACGGGCTGCAGCCGCGCTGCCGTCTCTGCCGGGTTTGCGGGCTGGCCGCCGCCTGGGGCAGCCATATCCACCACGCCCACGCAAAAAACAAGGTGCGGCTTCATGCCGGGTATACGCCTGTTTTCCAGCTCCTGCCGCCAGCGGGCGGCAATGTCGGCCGTGCCGTGCCGCCGCGCGCCCAGATTGTAAAAGCTGGCGCGTGGTATGGGGCAAAGGCCTGTTTTGTGCGCAAGTACTGCCAGCCTGCTTACCCACCCGCCCGGCATGAGACAATCGTTAACGCCTTGCGTCAGCGAATCGCCAAAAAAGAACCAGGCAGGTGTCGTATGCGGCATATGGCTACTCTGGATAGGATTTACCGTCCGCAAATATCTGCGCTGTTTTAAGCAAGCCTATGCGCTGGCGCAGAATTTCGGCTGTTCCCAGGGTTTCAAGCACTGCCATGCAGAAAACCAGAGGAGACAAATAACCGTTACTCCAGTCTGCCACAAATGTCACGGCCTCCACCTGGCCCGCTGCATTGGCCTCTGTAGACCAGTCGCGCAACATCAGTCGGATATCTGCTGTGCGCGGGCCCTTCTTGGTATCCCGCGTGAACATGCACTCGGGCAGCTTTGCAAATTCTGCAAAGCAGCGGGCTGCCGCTGCGGTTTCTTCCAGAGTGGGCATGCGCAGGGTAAAGGCCTCGGCAACGGCCTGCTCTGTACGGCGGCTTTTTTCCACAGGCTCCACCCGCAGTACGTTCATGCCGGGGGGCAGCAGGGGGGCCAGGCGCGCGGCGACTTCTTCCGGCGGCAAATTTTTGTGCAGGGTAAGGGCAAACCATTCCGCCTGGCTTTCCACGCCTACAGGCAGCGCGCGGCCAAAGGAGAGCAGCGGCATGGGGTGGAAGCCCTGCGAAAATGCCAGGGGCATGGCAGCCCTGCGCAGAGCGCGGTCAAGCACGGCCTGCAATTCAAGCTGGCTCAAATATGCGCTGCCCCCAGCCTTGCTGTGCCACAGGCGGTACTGGCCCGCCTTGACGGTCAGCTCTGCCGTGATCTTGGGCGGGCGGCTGGTTTGCGGGCGGCATACAATGCGTCCTTCCTCATCCAGGGTGGGCGCGTGGGCCATCTGGTCGCGCTGCGGCAAAATAAGCCTGTTGCGGTGCAGGGGCTGGCCGGGGGCGTCCGAATCCGCCGGGGCGGATGCGTGCTGCATGCGCGAAGGGCCAGCCTTGGTGTCGCAGGCACCGCACTGGCGGCACGCGCCGTAACGGCAATCATCGGTAATTTTTTCCGACAGGGCGCGCTCGCGTTCACGCAGCAGAAATTCCTCGGAGATGCCAGCTTCAAGGTGGCTCCAGGGCAGGGCCGCGCCGGGTTCGCGCGGGCCGGTGCATTCCTGCGCGCTGATGCCGCATTCTTCAAGGGCTTCAAGCCAGGGCGGCAGAGAAAAATGTTCCATCCAGCTCGTGAAGACCGCACCTTTGCGGTAGGCTTTTTCCACCACGTCGGCCATACGGCGGTCTGCGCGCGACAAGACCCCTTCAAGGTGGCTCATGGCTGGTTCATGCCAGCGCAGCTTGAGGAACTTCTGCCCCTTGAACTGCGTCCGCACCAGATTGACGCGGCGCTGGATTTCATCCTGCCCGATCTGCGGTACCCACTGGAAGGGCGTGAAGGGCTTGGGAACAAAGGGTGAAAGTGCGGCTGTTACCTGCAAACGAGGATTGCCGCGGCCAGCGGCATCGCGCACCTTGCGACAGATATCCGCAATGGCCGACAGGTCTTCATCCGTTTCTGTGGGCAGGCCGATCATGAAATAGAGCTTTACAAGCCTCCAGCCGTGTTCGACCAGTTTCTGCGCGTGCAGCAGCAGGTCTTCTTCGGTAACGCCCTTGTTGATGACATCACGCAGGCGCTGGCTGCCAGCCTCGGGGGCGAGAGTCACGCCAGTGCGGCGCAGATCGGCCATGCGTTCAATGATCTCGTCGTCAATGGAGCCAACGCGCAACGAGGGCAGGGAAAGGCTGATCTGTTCGCGGGCGCAGCGGTCAAGCACACCAAAGCTCAGGGTCTTCAAGGCGGAAAAGTCGCCCGTGCTCAGAGAAAGGAAGGAAATTTCGTCAAAGCCCGTTTCGTTCAGGCATTTGGTCAGGAGTTCATTGATATTGTCAAGCGAACGCTCACGCACGGGGCGGTAAACCATGCCCGCATGGCAAAAACGACAGCCCCGAGTGCAGCCGCGCGCAATTTCGAGCGAGAGTCGATTGTGCACCGCGCCCACAGGCACAACCTGCCGCGTGGGATAGGCCGCATTGTTGAGGTCGGCCACAATGCGCCGGGTGGGGCGCTGGTAGTCATCGCGCAGCGGCTTGAGAGGGAATACGGGTGCGCCTGCGGCGTCAAATTCCTGCTGGAAAAGGGACGGTACATATACGCCGGGAATGGTGCGCGATTGCAGCAGCATTTCATCGCGCGTCCAGCCCTGATCCAGAGCTTTTTCAAGCATGCGCAGCACGTCCGGCAGGCTTTCTTCGCCATCGCCGAGCACCATGATGTCCACAAAGGGGGTCAGCGGTTCCGCACTCAGCAGCGCGCCGCCGCCAGCAATAACCAGGGGGCACTGGGTGAGGCTCTGCGGCCTGTCTGCCGTGCGCAGCGGAATGCCCGCCAGATCAAGCATATAGAGCACATTGGTGTAGCAGAGCTCGTGCGTGATGGAAAAGCTCAGACAGTGCATGCTGCCCAGGGGCGTGTCTGATTCCAGCGTGGCCAGCGGCGTGTTGTGGGCGCGCAGAATTTCTGCGGCTTCCTTTTCAGGAGCCATGACGCGTTCTGCCCACCAGCGCGGTTCGCTGTTGACGATATTGTAAAGAATTTTTTGCCCAAGGTAGGACATGCCCACATCGTAGGTATCGGGAAAGGCCAGAGCCACGCGCAGGCGTACGTCTTCGGGGTTCCTACGGCAGGCGTTGTCCTCAATGCCCGCATAGCGGCTGGGTTTGGGCAATAGGGGCAGCAATGGGCGCATGTCTATCCTTGTGTGGGTTGGGGAAAAGGCGAAGGGTGCAAAAAGGGCGGCGTTTTGCGCCGCCCCAAGAGTGATGGCAAACCCCGTTTCTCGGGTTTTGCGCCTTCAAAGTCGGCAAAGCCGCCGGGCGCAAAGGGGTTTGCTGCAAGAGTTTTTCTTGTAATTACTTGATCAGGCCGCTGCCGGAACCGCCAAAGGGTTCGGAGCTGAACTGCATCTTGCCGAGGCCGCCGGCCACGGTCAGATTGGTGCAGGCTTCAATGTACTTGTCCTGCAGTTCCTTGGGGGTGTTGGCATAGCGGTAGAGGAAATTTTTTCCCTCAATGCTGCCCGTAAAATCAGGTTCAAAGGGATAGCCGTAGGGCAACAGCATCATCTGCACACCCTGCTGGGTGGGGACAGTCTGAAGGGTGGCCACCTCGTTAAGGCAGTCCTTGTCGGCGTCATACTTGCCGATGATCAGTTCGCCCGTCACCAGCTTCATCAAACGGATATCATAAGCCATGCTCAACTCCTCGGTAGTCGTTGGTTTTACCTAGGCATTGGCGCAACGCATGTCAAGGTATTTTATGTTGCCAACAGTTTTGAAATGACTACAGTACGGGCATGCAGAATTTTGACGCACCCATCAATACAGACCCCGCAGCAGCGGCCAAAGTGCTGGAGCCAGTGCTCGGGTATGTCTTTACAAAGCCCGCGTTGCTGGATCTTGCCCTGACGCACAGCTCGTGGGCCAATGAATGCGGCACAGGGCAAAACCATAACGAACGCCTTGAATTTTTAGGCGATGCCGTGCTTGAACTGTGCGTCTCTGCCCAGTTGTTCAGGCGGTTTCCTGACGCGCGCGAAGGCGAGCTGACCAAGATGCGGGCGCATCTGGTGAGCACCGTAAGCCTTGCGGAGCGGGCGCGGAAGATTGGGCTTGTCGCCCTGCTGAAATTGGGACGGGGAGAAGAGAGCCAGGGGGGCCGTAATCGCGACGGCGTGTTGAGCGATGCGCTGGAGGCAGTGCTTGCCGCCGTGTATGAGGACGGCGGTTTTGCTGCCGCCCAGGGCGTGGTAGCGCGGCTTTTTGCTGATCGCTGGCCCACAGCCGCAAGCAAGACCATGCCCAAGGACTATAAGACCCGGCTTCAGGAAGCTTCGCAACAGCGCTTTGGCGAAGCGCCGCTCTATACCCGCATGGGCAGCCAGGGGCCGGAGCATGCCAAAATTTTTGAGATAGCCTTGCGGCTGCCGGATGGAACCGAATTTGCCGCCACTGGCAGCAGCTGCAAAAAGGCGGAACAAAATGCCGCCCAGCAGGCGCTTGCCGTTCTTGAATCTACTGCAATACCAAAAAAGAACTGACAAATCCCCCAATATGCCGCTGCAAAGCATGCGTGCATATTTGGGATTGTCCCGGCCCGGGGGCACAGCCCCCGGGCCTCCCATCTTTGGTCCACCACAGCCTAGTTTATGATGGCCTAACCGCCGATAAGCTTCATGGCCATCTGCGGCAAGGAGTTGGCCTGCGACAACATGGCCACCGCAGACTGGGTGAGAATCTGGTTGCGGACAAAGGACGTCATTTCTGTCGCAACGTCCACGTCGGAAATTCGGGATTCAGCCGCCTGGAGATTTTCAGCCTGAGTATTCAGGTTGGTAATCGTATTTTCCAGGCGGTTTTGCACCGCGCCAAGGTGTGCACGGATTTTATCCTTGGACACAATGGCCTGGGTGATGGCTTCAAGCGACTTCTGCGCGGCTTCCTGGGTGGAGACCGTGCCGCCTGCACGCAGCGTATTGCTGGTCGTGTCGTAGGCCTGGTTGCCGACGCCAAGAGCAGACGCGGTGGTGCAGCCGATGGTGATATAGTAATAGTCTTCGGCGGAATCGTTGCCGGTGCCAAAGTGAACCTTGAGCTTGCCGGAAGACGTCATGCCGCTGCCATCGTGCGAGTCAGAGGACAGTGTGCCGTTCAACAGGTGGATACCGTTGAAGTCGGTGGCATTGGCGATACGGGTAATTTCCGAAGCCATTGCCTGGTACTCGGACTCGATCATCAGGCGCTGCGTGGAGTCATAGGTGCCGGTGGCAGCCTGTTCCGCCAGTTCCTTCATGCGCGTGAGCTTTTCATCGATGATGCCAAGCGCGCCGTCGGCGGTCTGGATCATGGAGATAGCGTCGTTCGCGTTGCGCGCGCCCTGATGCAGGGTGGTTATGTCGGCGCGTTGCAGTTCTCGAATTGCCAGACCTGCGGCATCATCAGCGGCGCTGTTGACGCGAAGACCAGACGACAAGCGCTGCATGGATTTTCCCAGTGCCGAGTAATGCGCATTTAAATTTCTGGCCGTATTGTCGGCCATCATATTATGGTTAATGACCAAAGACATGGGACACCTCCTGGTGGTTACTAAGCTGTACTCGCCAAGATGCAATCCATGTGCCAATAAAAAAAATTGATATAATTTAAATGGTTATAAGATTAAAATTTTAGAGGGAAAAATTTTCCCTCCCGGATGAGGAATTTTTGACAGTATATCAAGGCATTCGCACAAATCACTTTGCCTGTTCCGGAGTCGTTGGCGCGAATACTGACTGATGCCCCCTGCTGCGGCCCGGCACCTCACGCGTTGGCAGCGCAGCGGGTGTCACGCGCAGGCGACCTGAGATGCCATTGCGCTGTGCAGTATTTATGATTGTGGGGCCTGCGGGTTTACACAGCATGAAAAACCCCGGCCTGTTCCCCATGTATCAGGGAGCAGGCCGGGGTTATGCTGTTATCAGCGCCTTATGGCGGCGTATCAGTGCGGAATGATGTTGGCCAAAAAGTCCTTGGCGCGCTGGGTTGCCGGATTGTCGAAGAACTTGTCCTTGGGGGAGTCTTCAAGAATCTGGCCGCTTTCCATAAAGAGAACCCGGTTGGCGACCTTGCGGGCAAAGCCCATTTCGTGGGTAACGACCATCATGGTCATGCCATCGTAGGCCAGTTCAACCATGACATCCAGCACTTCGTTAATCATTTCCGGGTCAAGTGCGGAGGTTGGCTCGTCAAAAAGCATGGCCACAGGGTCCATGCACAGGGCGCGGGCAATGGCAACGCGTTGCTGCTGGCCGCCGGAGAGCTGTGAAGGATACTTTTCCGTCTGCTGTTCAAGGCCGACTCGCTTGAGCAGCATGTGGGCCTTTTCCATGGATTCTTCGCGGTTGCGCTTGAGCACCTTTTCCTGAGCCAGAACAAGGTTATGGATGATGTTCAGGTGCGGAAAAAGCTCAAAATGCTGAAAAACCATGCCAACGTGGCTGCGGAGCTGGGCCAGGTTGGTCTTTTTGCTGGTCACTTCTGTGTTGTTCACAAAAATTTTGCCAGACTGCACGGGTTCAAGGCCGTTCACGGTTTTGATCAGCGTGGATTTTCCCGAACCGGAAGGCCCGCATACCACAACAACCTCGCCCTTGTGTATGCGCGTGCTACAGTGGCTCAGCACATTGAAGTCACCGTACCACTTGGATACGTTTTCCAGAATGATCATGGCTTCATCGGTGGGATTAATCATTGATTGAGTCTCTTTTTTACCATGGTTACGGTGGCTGAAACACAGAGGCAGACCACAAAGTAGCCGGATCCTGCAATCAGTACCATATCAATTTCATAGCCTGTTGTTTTGCCAATGTTGGAAGCGGTGCGGAAAAAGTCGGCAAGGCCGATAATGTACACCAGGGCGGTATCCTGAAAAAGAATCATGCCCTGGGTCAGCAGCAGGGGCGTCATAACGCGGAATGCCTGCGGCAGGATGACATAGGTGATGGTTTGCGACTTGGTCATGCCAAGCGCAAGGGATGCCGCATATTGGCCGCTGGAAACACTGCGCATGCCCGCGCGGATAATTTCTGCATAGTAGGCCGCCTCAAATGCGGTAAAGGCCACTATGGCGGAAACAAGCCGGATGTCTGTTTGCGGCGAAAGATTGAAGAACGAAGTCAAAAACTGCGGCACAATGAGGTAGAACCACAGCAGCACCATCACAAGGGGGATGGAGCGGAAGCAGTTCACGTAGGCGGCAGAGAGCCAGCGCATGGGCGCGTAAACAGAAATGCGCGCCACTGCCAGCAATGTGCCTATGACCATGCCAAAGGCAATGGCCGTAATGGTGATCTTGAGCGTTACCGTTGCCCCCTGCGCAAGCAGGGGCAGGCTCTGCTGGATGATGCTCCAGTCTATGCTAAACATTTTTGCCTCCTGTGCTCATGGAGGGCAAACGCATTTTGTTCTCCAGCAGTTTCATGGAACGCATGACCACAAAATTCAGGAAGGCGTAGGCAAGCGTAACCGCAATGAACGATTCGTACGCGTAGCCGGAAAATTCCAGAAGGCGGTTGGCCTGCGCGGTCAGTTCGATAAGCCCCACAGTTGAGGCAACTGCGGAGTTTTTGACCATATTGAGCATTTCGGAGGTCAACGGCGGAATGATAATGCGGTAGGCATTGGGCAACAGAACGTGACGATAGGTTTGCGGCAGCGTGAGGCCAAGGGCCAGGGCTGCGTAGCGTTGCCCGCGCGAGAGGGCCTGAATGCCAGACCTGACCTGCTCACAGACGCGCGCTCCGGTAAAGAAACCCAGCGCGCAGGTGGAAATGATAAAAAATTGGATGTTGGGGTTCAGTTCCGCCTTAAACCATATGCTTGCTTTGTAGGGCAGCAGGTCGGGTGCTGCGAGGTACCATATGAAAAACTGAACGATAAGAGGTATGTTGCGAAAAATGGTCACATAGGCTGCGCCAATGTTGCTCAGAATCTTGTTGGGCAGAGTGCGGAGAATACCGAAAAAAGAGCCCAGAAGAAAAGCCAGAATCCAGGCACAGACAGACAGGGCCACTGTCGTCAAAAAGCCGTCCACCAGCCAGCTAAAGTAGGTGACGTTTCCGAACGGCGCCTGCTCAAAAAAAATGCCCCAGTTCCAGTTAGCCTGCATTCGTTGGTTCCATCCCTGTGTAAAAAACGTATCTCATGTGCAGCGGGCTTAAACGCACGCCCGGGAGCGCCCGCTTGCGCCTGAAGCTCCCGGGCATGCCAAAAATCAGTTCAGGGCCTTGTCGTTGGGGGCCTTGAAGAGAGCCTTCATTTCATCAGACATTTCAAAATTCATGTTCATGTTCTTGGGCGGAATGGGCTGCATGAACCAGCGGTTAAAGGACTTTTCGGCATTGCCGTTGCTCTGTTCCGCAGCAATCACATCGTCAACCAGCTTCTTGAACTGGGCATCGCCCTTGCGCACCATGCAGCCATAGGCTTCAAAGCTCTGCGGGGTACCCACGATGATCCAGTCAGCGGGCTTTTTGGCCTTGGCGCGTTCGCCGGCAAGCAGGGCGTCATCCATAAAGAAGGCCACAGCGCGGCCGGATTCCACGGTGCGGAACGCATCGCCGTGGTCTTTCACGCTGATGATGTTGATGGCGAGGCCCTTCTCGTCATTCATCTTGTTCAGCAGCTTTTCAGACGTGGTGCCGGAGGTCACGGCAACGTTCTTGCCCTTCAGGCCGTCAAAGTCCTTGATGCCGGAGTCTTTGTTGACCAGCAGGCGGGTGCCGATGATAAAAAAGGTGTTGGAGAAGTCAACCTGCTGCTGACGTTCCAGATTGTTGGTGGTCGAGCCACACTCGAAATCAAAGGTACCGTTCTGCAGCAGGGGAATGCGGTTCTGCGAGGTGATGGGCACAAAACGCACCTGGAGGTTGGGCATGTTCAGCTGTTTTTTAACGACTTCCACAACCTTGTTGGAATAGTCCTGTGCATAGCCGATAACGTTCTGCTGAAGATCGTAGTAGGAAAAAGGCACGGAAGATTCACGGTGACCCACAACAATCACGCCGGTATCCTTGATTTTTTTCAAGGTCCCGGTGAGTTCCTCTGCCTGCGCCTGACCGCCCTGGACAGAGGTCAGCAGAAGCAGAGCCGCAAGAGCGGACAAAATGGATTTCTTCAGCGCCATGGTTTCCTCCTGGAATGGCATTTACGGAAGACGGCGCCCCGTTGCCAAATAGTAGCGCCGCCCAAGAAAACTACCCGGAAAATGGTGTTTGCCAGACCCATAAAGCCAAGCCCCGTTTCAGTATCCACGGTGCTCTGGTTTTGATGGGGTGCCGTTGTGCAAGAGCACGTCCACGGCAAACAGTTTCCCTGAGTTCCTGCCAGAGAGCAGTGTCTGCGCTCATCGGGCGCGCCGATGCTGGCAGGCAAGAAGGCCGGGTGCGCTATCAAGTCAGCGCACGCCGCTTCACGCTTCTGTGAACGATACGCGGCAACCGACAAAGAAAAATACATCAAATCATGCGGCGTTTCGCGGTGCATGATCCATCGCTGACTGGTGCCTTGGGGGGGAGGCGTCGCTGCGTTCTTGAGCAATCAAATGATGCGAAAATGTATTCGCAAAACTTTACGTCATATGTTCAGGCGGTTACCCCTGCGGGTAAAAAGCGCTTGCGCCTCACAAGCGGGCGTTTGCTCGCACAGCCTTAAGAGCGATTACAAGGTGAAATCGCTCCCGAGAGTGCAGGAACCACAAGCAGTTATGTTTGCGGCAGAACACCTGCATCAAAATTTTCATTAAAATACCTCGGCATCATTATAAATATTGGCTCTGGTGTCAATATGACATCCGCTTGCGTTGACCTTGCCCGTGCTGCCGTCCCTATTTAGGGCAGACGCGTAAATGTAACGTTTTTTTTAAATTTTGCGCTATTGGTGCTGCTTGTATTGTCCGATAAACGATAATATGATCGTTTCGCTTGGTTTGCTGTGAGGCTGTTTTTCAGCTTCGGGCACCATTATCCGTTTTCCGACAAGGGTGGGTTTATGGTTTTTATTTCCCATGCGTTTGCTTTGGCCATGCTGGTTGTCTTGGCGGTTGTTGGAAAAATTGACGGATTGTTGTGGCTTGCCTTGGGCGGCGTGGCTGCCTGCCTGACGGTTGATGCAATTATATGGTTGCGCGCTCTGGCCGAGGCCAGGCAAATGCGCGAACAGATGGATGAAGTCGCCAGCCGCGCTGGCGACGCCGGCGGCGCAAATAATCAGGAACGCCTTGCCTATTGCCTTGGGCGGCTGCGGTCGGCTGAAGATAATCTGGCTGCCGAGCGGCAACGCTCTGCGGAGCTTGAAGACAACACTGCGGCGCTTCAGGCAAAGCTGCAAGCGGCGCAGACCGAAAATACAGCCCTGAGTGAAAAATTTGAAAAGGGCGATGCCGTGTTGCACAAGGCGCATACGGTTTGCGCCAAACTCTCTGCCGAGGCCCAGAACCTTGCAACCCTGGTTACGGAAGTGAACCAGGGGGTTGCCGTGCAGCGCGACCGCCTGAACGAAACCGGCGGCGCTATGGACACGGTATCTCAGGGAGCGCACGAGTCGTCCATGCGTGTGCGCGAGATTTCTGAGAACGCGCAAACGGCCAGCGGCAGCGCATCTGCCAGCAAGGAGCAGGTTGACGGCGCTGTCACTTCCATTGAGCAACTCAAAAATACCATTGTGCAACTCAAGGAAGCGATGGCGGGGCTTGGAGAAAAAGCCAGCAATATCGGCAAGGTGATGGCTGTCATCAATGAAGTTGCCGACCAGACCAACCTGCTGGCCCTCAACGCAGCCATTGAGGCGGCCCGCGCTGGTGAAGCCGGGCGCGGTTTTGCCGTTGTGGCTGACGAAGTGCGCAAACTGGCAGAAAAAACCATGGGCGCCACGCGGGAAGTTGAGGACGCCGTAAAGGCCATTCAGCATGAGGCCCAGCGCAATGCCGAAACGGTGGATGCCGCCGCGCGCCTCAGCCTTGAGGGAGCCAGTTCCGCCTCTGTGGCTGGCGAGCGCATGCGCGAAATTCTGGAGACCATGTCCGGCACAGCCCAGCATTTGCAGGCTGTGGCCGCCACTGCCGGAGTGCAGTCGGAAAATATTGAAGACGCCAATAAAGCCCTGGACGAAATCCGCGTAGTGGCGGAGCAGACCTCTGGCAACATGAAGGTGTTTACTGCCGCGCTTCTGACATTTCAGGGCGGCATGGAAGAACTGGACATGATTGTAAGCGCCCTTGCAAGCGGCGACTATGATCGCGCATCTTCAAGTAAGTTTGTGCAGTGGACGCGCAATATGGATCTTGGCATAAATGATATAGACAGCCAGCATCGCCTGCTTGTTGACTATATTAACGATCTGCACAGCGCCATGACCAATAACAGTAGCGCGCAAGAGATGCTTGGCATTTTGCGCAAGCTTCGCGACTACACCAGTACGCACTTCAGGGATGAAGAAAAACACTTTGTCCACTCCGATTACCCCTCCATCAAAGAACATCTTCAGATCCACCGCGATTTTGAGGCCAAGGTCAATGAAGTGGAGCAGGGCATCAAGCAGGGAACAATAACCCTGAGCATGGATCTGCTTTCGTTCCTTAAAGACTGGCTTGTGGAGCACATTATGGGTATGGATGCGCAGTACGCGCCCTATGTCAAAAAGGCTGCCAAGCTTGGCACGACCCGCAAGGGGCGGGTTGCCTGATTCCACTGTTTCGGCAGTTTGTTAACGGCCCGTTCCGGTTCAGGAAAGTGCACTACCTGCAGCTTCCTGAACCGGAACGGGCTTTTATTATGCGGCAGGCGCAGGCTCTCTCCGCTCATGCCTGTGACGTTCGGATATTGGAGAATGGCGTGGATCCTTCTTCCACCATTGCAGGACTGACAAAAATCATTCATATGCAGATGGTGGAATGATCGTTTTGCCATGGGCGGACTGGCCGCAAGTACTGCTTTGATTCTCACGTTTTTATGGCTGTGTATGCAAGCGGCCTTGCCCTTGCACAAAGCGACAATAGTCAAGTCTGGGGGAATGGATGCCCATCCAACGCGCTGCCGCACCCAACCGCGTCATCAAACTATTGTGCAGTGGGCTTGCCTGGCTTTTTTTGCAGGCCTTGTCCGGCATGGCCTGCGCTTTTGATACCGCGGTGTCGCATCTTGGTGATGTGGCCCTCACCCCCACAGAGATAGCCTACCTGCGTGAGCATAAAAAAGTCACCCTGTGCGTTGACCCTGATTGGGTTCCTTATGAGCAGATAGACGCATCGGGCAAACACGTGGGCATTGCAGCTGATCTTCTGGCGCTGGTCGCGGAGAGGACAGGCCTTGAGTTTGAACTGGTGCGCACCGCCGACTGGAATGAAAGCCTAGCTTTTTCTAAAAGCGGGCAATGCAAGATGTTGAGTTTTCTCAACCAGACCACTGAGCGCAGTGAATGGCTTATCTTCACCTCGCCCCTGTTCAGTGATCCCAACGTGTTCATAACCCGCGAAGAACATCATTATATTTCTGACCCGGCAGCACTTGAACACGAATCCATCGTCTTTCCTGAAGGCACGGCAATGGAAGGTTTGATCAGGGAGCGGTATCCCAACCTTGAGATCAAGATTGTGCGGTCAGAGGATGAGGCCATGAAGATGGTCTCAAACCGCCGCAGCTCCATGACCATGCGTTCCCTGATGGTGGCTGCCTATATCATACGCAAAAACGGCCTGTTCAATCTGAAAATTGCCGGGCAATTGCCCATGTACATGAATCACCTGCGCATTGGCGTGAGCAAAAATGACGTCACCCTGCGCAATATTCTGGACAAGGGCGTGATGTCCATAACTCCGCAGGAGCGGGGAAGGGTGGTCAACCAGCACATTTCCATCAATGTGCAGTCAGCCATCAACCCCATGTGGTTTCTTTTTGGCGGCGGGATTGGCGCTGTCATTGCTTTGCTCTGGGGCTACTGGACGTACCGGCTGCGGCGGCTGAATGCCGTGCTGCTGCATATTTCAAATACCGACAAGCTCACAGGCCTTGCAAACCGGCAAAAACTTTCTGGCGATATGGCTGAGGCCATGCTGCGCTCGCATCAGAGGGAACTTCCTCTTTCCGTGCTGTTGCTGGATGTGGACAACTTTAAAAATGTCAACGATACCTTTGGGCATCTTGCGGGTGACGGCGTGTTGCAGGCCTTGAGCGCCCTGGCTGTCGATGTGCTGCGCCCGCAGGATATTGCCGGGCGTTGGGGTGGGGAGGAGTTTCTTATGCTCTTGCCTGAAACCGATGCCGGTAAAGCCGGGGAAATTGCAGAGAAGCTCCGCCGTCGGATTGAAGAGTTCAGTTTTGCAGACGGGCTGCGCTGCACTGTGAGCATCGGCCTTGCAGAAATGCGCCCTCATGATACTCAGGATAGCCTGATTCACAGGGCGGATACGGCACTTTACCATGCAAAAAGAATGGGAAAAAACAGAGTTTCAGTGGGCTGAATTCTTGTGCATATAACGTGTTAAACTGCGTAATTATGCCATATCAGTTTATAATATCGGGTCATGAACTTGCTTGGAACTAAGATTTGGAGTAGGTATGTTGCTATAGTTTTTTGATTTTCTTTTATCCGTAACAGGCCTTAGTATTTCACTTTTTTTGAACATCGCATGGCCTCCTTTGCCTCCACCTGCTGCCAGCTGTTCTGTTTTTTGGGAGTTGACGCATTCTGTTGTTGTGGGGTTCATATGACTGATTCCCAGCCTAATTTTCGTTCAGAATCTGGAAAAAGCAAATCATCCCGGCTGCATTCCCACAAGCAGCTATGGGTCATTGCCATAATCAACCTGCTTGTTCTGGGCATTATTATTTTTGCTCTGGTAGGTATCAGGCAGCAGGAACTCGCCACAGCCGCCAACACTCTTGAAAGTGTTTCCCGATCCATTGATGATGTGCTTTTCTGGCGTGTTGAGAAAATCAATCTTGCCCTGCTGGGCGCGGTTGATGAAGCGCAACAGCAGGCACTGCGCGGCGATGTTTCATGGGAACGTTTTGAAGCCTATGGCAAAAACCTTGATGAACGCCTGCCGGACACCCTTGGATTTTTGCTGACAAATACGCAGGGGCGGGTAGTGTACGCTTCTCCCCGCGCGCTTTCTGGCGAGATGTCCATCACCAACGCCGACCACTTTGTTCAGCTACGCAATAACCCCTCCCCTGGGCTTGTTATTTCCCATCCTTTTTACAGCCAGTTGTGGACGCGCCCCATCATTGTGCTTTCCATGCGCTATTTGTTGCCCGATGGTTCGTTTGGCGGCGTTGTGGCCTGCGCCGTTTCCATAGATATGTTTTCGGACATCATGGCTTCAGCCGTCATTGTGGGCCCAAGCGCCGTGGCCACCCTGTGGGACAAAAAGCTGGGCCTTGTCACGCAGTATCCACGCGGGCGTTTCTGGCTTGACGCCAAACCGTCGCCCCCGTTGCGAAAGCTCATTGAGCACGATGCCGCCGCTAGTATCTATCAACATAGGCGTACGGATTTTGGCGATAAAAAAAGGATCGCGTTTTATCGCAAGCTTCGCCAATGGCCCCTGTATCTTTCTATTGGCCTGTATGAGCAGGCCGTACTCGCCAAATGGCGACAGGACATTATTTCACTGGGTTTATTGTGGATAGTCTGCGTGTTTATTTCATTTTGGAGCGGCATCAACTACACCCGACAGCTCAGGGCTCTTGAATTGGGCGAAAAGCGCTACAAAGGCCTTTTTGACAATATGCAGGCAGGCATGGCCCTGTGCGAACCGGTCTTTGCGCCAGATGGGAAAATTTGTGATTTCAGGCTGGTTGAGATCAACCAGGCCTACTGCGATGTATTCAAGGCCGAGCGGGCAGACGTTATCGGCAAGACACTGCTGGAAAGGATCAGCCCCAAAACCAGCGAAACAGCCCACTGGGTGAATCCGCTCATAGTCACTGCGGAGACCGGCGAGCCGTCTCATTTTGAATTTTACCTTGCTGGCAACAACCTGTGGGCGGATATCGTTGCTTATCGCTCAGAAGTTGGAATTATTGCTTTTCTGTGCACAGACATAAGTGAAAGAAAATTTGCGCAGGGGCGGGCAAACCGTATTTCACAAATGTACGCGGCGCTCAGCAGATGCAATCAGGCCATTGTGCGCTGTTCTGGCAGAAACGATCTTTTTGCTGAGGTTTGTCGGGCTGCTGTTGAAGCTGGCGGCATGAAGGGAGCCTGGATCGGCCTTGTTGAAAAGCAGACAGGCAACGTGCAGCCCGTTGCATCATTTGGCCTGAGCAATACCGATCTGCAAAAGCTCGACATATCTGTTTGGGCGTCTGACCCCAAAGGGTCCGGCCCAACTGGCTGTGCAATCCGAAACAACGAATCTGTCTGGTCAGACGACACCACAACTGACCCCAGGCTTGCACCCTGGTGGCAGCTTGTGCGCAAAACGGGTTTTCTTTCTGTTGGGGCGCTCCCCTTGCGCCAACGGGGAGAAGTTGTTGGAAATTTGACACTCTACGCCGACGATGCCGGAGCCTTTGATGCAGAGGTGCGCGAGCTCTTGGGGGAAATGGCCCTGAACGTCAGCTTTGCGCTGGATAATTTTACATGGGAAGAAGAGCGCCGCCGCAACGAAGCCCGCATCAATGAGCTGGCCTACTACGATCAGCTGACTGGCCTTGCCAACCGTCCCCTGCTTACGGACCGCATCCGGCAGGCGGTTGCGGTGGGCATGCGCACGGACAAGTTCAGCGCGTTGCTGTTTATTGACCTTGACCGGTTCAAGACGATCAACGACACGCTCGGTCACGCGCACGGCGACAACCTGCTCAAGCAGGTTGGGCAGCGACTGCTTGCCATTGTTCCGGCAGATGACACGGTGGCGCGCTTTGGCGGCGACGAATTTGTTTTGCTATTGCACGGGCTGTCGGGCAATAGCGAGGAAGCTGCGGAGGCCGTGGCGCTCATCTGCCGCAAGATTCTCACAGCCATACGCGAGCCAATTATTGTGGAGGGCATTACCTGCAACTGCACAGCAAGTATCGGCGTTGCCCTGTTCGGCAAGCAGAGTATCACTCCAGATGAACTGCTCAAGCAGGCGGACCTTGCCATGTATCAGGCTAAAGATGCCGGAAGAAATACCGTGCGGTTTTTTGATCCGGCCATGCAGCAAACCGTCATGGAGCGCATAGAGCTTGAGCGGGATCTTGAGGAAGCCATACGCCTTGAGCAGTTTGTGCTGTATTATCAGCCGTTGATCAGCGTGGATGACACTGTGTTTGGCGCAGAAGCGCTGATTCGCTGGCAACACCCCAAACGTGGTATTGTGCCGCCTGTCGAGTTTATTCCCCTTGCAGAAGAAAACGGCATGATTGCCCGCATAGGGGCATGGGTGGTGCGGGAGGCGTGCAGCCAGCTTGGGCGCTGGGCCGAGATACCCGAGTTTTCAAATCTGACAATAGCCATCAACGTAAGCGCCCGTCAGTTCCGTGAAAGTGATTTTGTACGGGATGTTACGGCATCTGTGCGGCAAGCGGGCATTGACCCAGGCCTGCTGAAGCTGGAACTGACCGAAAGTCAGCTGGCTGTGAACATGCAGGAAATCATAGCGTCCATGGTCAAATTGAGCAATCTGGGTATCCGGTTTTCGCTAGATGACTTTGGCACCGGCTATTCATCCATGACGTATCTAAAGCTGCTCCCGCTGGATCAGCTCAAGATTGACCGTTCGTTCATCCGCGACCTCCTCACTGACCCCAACGATGCCGCCATCGCCAGCATCATTATCGCGCTTTCGCAAAGCCTTGGTTTAACCACCGTGGCAGAGGGCGTGGAAACACGCGAGCAGAAAAGGGCCCTGCTGAACATGGGGTGCACGTTGTTTCAGGGGTATCTGTTCAGCGTGCCGCTGGCAGTAAAGGACTTTGAGCGGTATCTTGCGCGCAGAAATGCAGCGGCAGCCGCAGAGGGGCATGGTAATCAGGCCGAGCAGCCCGAGAGCGCTGAACAGACCGAAAACACTGAACAGAGAGCGGCGGACGAGGGCAGGGGAGCGGCCTGAGCAGGGTGTGGAGGCTTTGGACAGGGCAAAATTCAGGCCTGTTGCGTGCTGCGCCATGCCTGAAAAGAACTTTGTGGTTCAATAACAAGGGCGGGGTAAACCCCGCCCTTGAACGTCATATCCGCAAAATATCCACAAGAATTCGGCTACTCGTTGATGCCATCCAGTTGCTGCCATTTGCCAAGGTGGCTTTCAATATGCTGGCATATTGCCGCCTGTTCTTCCTTGCCTTGCCCGGCAATGGTGAGGGGGCTTGCAAAGTTGTAGCGTATGGTCAGGCCGGGTTTGACCGGGCCAAGTTCCTTGATTTTTTTGCCCTGTCCCCAGGCATCGGTCTTGAGCGCCAGCGGCACAATGGGCACTCCGGCCTTTTTAGCCAGCTTGACGCCGATGGAATTGAACTGCTGCGGATTAAACTCGCGCGAGCGGGTGTGCTGCGGAAACACAATGATGGAAATGCCCTTTTTCAGACGCTCCAGCCCGCCGTTCAGCACAGCTGTGAGGTCTTCGCGCGGGTTGCTGCGCCCAACTACAATGGGGTCGCGCGAGCACATCACCGGGCCAAAAAACGGCATGGTGGTGAGGCTTTTTTTGACCACAAAGGTCACCTGGCGGCGGGGCCGGATCATGGCCGGGAGCATGAATGTTTCCAGCGTGCTCATATGGTTGGCCACAAACAGGCAGGGGCCGTCCACAGCTTCAATGGCGTCCATGCCCTCAATCTGGATGGGGCAGCCCATGCGCTCCACAAGGTCTGCCACCCACGCGCTGGCATATACCCATGCAGCATCGTCGCACTGCCCCTTGGAAGCTCTGGAGCACAGCCAGCGCACCGGGCCGAGAAACAGGCGGCTGTAAAAGCTGAGCGAAGGCATCATACGGCTGAAAAAGCCCGCACTGGCAGGCTGACTGCTGTATGTGTCGCCCGTGAGAAACTTGGCTTCAAATGCGCCGTCAACAAAGGGGTTCATGCCTATTCATCCGTTTTTTTGATTTTATGCAGTTTGCGCCACCACTGGCTGAGGCGGGGTTCTTCCCCATTGTCGCGCGGCTGGTAGAACCTGCGGCCTTCCAGTTCTGTGGGCAGGTATGACTGCTCGATCCACGATTCCGGGTAGTTGTGGGGGTACTTGTATTCCTTGCCGTAGCCCCATTCCTTGTGCAACTGCGTTGAAGGATTGCGCAGATGCAGCGGCACCGGGCGCGTTCCGTTGAGCTTGACCTCGCGGGCGGCGTTGAGATAGGCCGCGTAGGAAGTATTGCTCTTTTTGGCAAGGGCCAGATAGGTGACAGTTTCCGCCAGCGGAATGAACCCTTCCGGCATGCCCACAAATTCCACGGCCTGCTGACAGGCCACAGCCAGCCCCAGAGCGTCCGGGTCGGCCAGCCCCACATCTTCCGATGCGGAGAGTATCAGGCGGCGGCAGACAAAGCGCGGGTCTTCGCCGCCTTCAAGCAGGCAGGCCAGATAGTACAGGGCCGCATCCACATCACTGCCGCGAATGGACTTGATGAGCGCCGAGGCCAGTTCATAGTGGTTATCGCCGTCCTTGTCGTGCCGGATGAGCACCTCGGGCAGCGCCGCCTTTATATGCTCCAGATCGCGCCTATCTTCCGGCAGGGCGCCCACATATTCCACAAGGTTCAGCAGGGTGCGGGCATCGCCGTGCGAAACCCCGGCCAGCAGGTCGGCCACATCATCGGTCATTTCAAGTTGCAGGTCTTTTGCGCCGCGCCGGGCAAGTTCCATAAGCTCCGGGCGGCCCAGGGGGCGCAGCCGCAGCACATGCAGGCGCGAAAGCAACTGACGAGTGACGCTGAACGAGGGATTTTCCGTGGTTGTGGCAAGCAGGGTCAGTTCGCCAGATTCCACCAGCGGCAAAAAAAAGTCCTGCTGCGCCTTGGAAAACCGGTGCAGTTCGTCCAGCACGAGAATTTCCACGCCTGTCAGCGAGCGCCTCAGATGCTGCAATCCGGCCTCGGGCGCGCTCAAACGCAGATAGGGCTTGCCGGATGATTTGGCCAGCAGCAGGGCGAGGGTTGATTTGCCGCAGCCGGGCGGGCCGAAAAACAGCAGACTGGGCAAACGCCCGGACTTCATAAGTGAGCGCAGGCGGTCGCCAAGATGGGTCTGACCCAGAAAAAGCGCCAGATCATCGGGCCGCATGCGCTCCGGCAGCGGCTTGCTTACGGTCACTTTCCGCTCCCTTGGGTGGCATCGGGCTTGCCGCCAAGCTGTGAACCCCACCAGTGCAGGCCAAGGCAGAGTGTTGCAGCTGTTTCACAGCGCAATACGCGCGCGCCAAGGCTCACGGCGGTAAAGTGGGCGGTTTTCAGGGCTGCCAGCTCCCTTTGCGAAAAGCCGCCTTCGGGGCCGATCACATAGACGGTAAGGCCGGGCTGGCCCGCCATTTCCGGGGTGAGCATATGCACGCCGTCCTGGAGTTCCCAGGGCAGAATGCGGTGGTCAGCTGTGTGCGAAAGATGGATGAGCTGATCCACGCCGCCAGAGAGGGCGCGTACTTCAGGCAGCCAGGGGTTGCCGCTCTGCTTTGCCCCGGCGATCATCTGCCCAAGGCAAGCTTCTTCTGCGGCGGCAGAAAGTTTGCCCTGGCTGTGATCGCCCTGCCACAGCCACACGCCATGCGCGCCAAGCTCCACGGCCTTTTCCATAAAAAATCCGCGCCGCACGGCCTTGCTGTAGGCCAGCGCCACAATGGCCCGCGAATGAGGAGCCGGGGTGACAGTTTCAGAAACGCGCTGGAGCTGCACGTTCTTTTTGCCCACCTTGCAGACCACAAATATGCCCGAACGGCCCCGGCCATCCAGAAGCCCCACTTCGGTGCCGGGTTCTGCGCGCAGAACCTGCCCCAGATGCCGGGCTTCCTGCCCTTCAAGAAGAGGTGTGTCGCCCCAGTGTTCAGGGGCCAGATAAAAAAACGATACGCTCATGCCACCACGTTTTCCTTGCCGCTGCGCGCCTTGCGCACAGCCTTGAACCCGTCCTGCAATGAAACAAGACGTCTGTAATTTTTACGAATTTCCTGACCAGCCGGGGTGAGGGTGTCTTCCGGCGGTTCAACGTATTTGCGTTGCAGATAACTGTCGCGCAGGATTCTTTCCACACAGTCGATGACGGCGTCAACCAGACCGGGGAAGAAACTGACGATTTCAAACTTCAGCTCGTTGAGCAGGTTCAGGGCCTCGCGGAACATCTGTTGGTAGGTGATGCGCGCGCCCTTGAAGGTGCGCTGGCACAGGTCTTCCAGTATGCGCACACGCCGGGCCTGCTGAATGTAGCTGAACCGGGTGCAGACCTCCTGATACAGTTCGCGCAGGTTTTCAAAGGCCTCGTCATTGTCCGGCGAAAAGAGATAGTTGGTCAACACCTTGCTTACATTGGAGAAAAACTCGTCACTATAGCTGATCATGCGGCGCTGATGCTTGGTCAGCCAGCTATAGAGGAATTTGAGCCGCTTTTCGTGCGTGCCCGTGTTTTCCACCACCTCGGTGCGCTTGTAGATGATGCGCCCCGTATATTCGCCGCGCACAATGTCGTTAAGGCGCAGGAACATGTTGGAGGTGTCCTTGATGATATTAAGCCCGGTGAGCGCTTCGCCCGTGATGGGGTGCAGCACCTCCTGCGCCACCACGGAGAGCGCGCGGTCCTGCCGCACGTTGCTGGCGTCAAAGGTGTGCTGACGGTACTTGATGCGCAAAATGACCACCCGGCGCGGCTTGTCCAGAAAAAATCCATCGCGGTCAATGGCGCTCAGCGCTTCGTCCTGATCGGCGTCCACAGCCACAAGGGCCACTTTTTCCAGCAGGGGGTAGCGCGTGTTTTCGCCATTGGCCATGTACGTGGTAATGGTTCTGTCCGTCTGCCCAAGCACGCGCAGCAAAAAGCGCTCGCCCATCTTGTGCAGTTTGCGGGCAAAAAGCGCGCTCGAGGTGCGGCGCTCTGAAACAATGGGGAAGCCGTAAAGCTCCATGAGGTACTGGTACACAAACATACGGTTGCGTTCGTAAATATCGCTGTCGCCGTATACGAACTTGCCGATGCGGATGCCAAAACGCTTCAGTTCGCTGTCGATATCTGACGGAAAGGAGGCGAATATCCCGGCCAGATGAAACTGCTTGTCCGCGCCCCAGGCCAGCACGTGCGCCCTGTCCATGCTGAGCAGATAGGGCATGAGGGCTGGGTATGTTTCAAGCACAACCGTATCTGACGAGCGGAACTGCTGGCGAAAAATATCCTGGTGCACGCGCGGCAGCCGCGAGGCCAGGGTTTGCAGGTTCTGCACCATGACCTGATTTTCCAGCGGGCAGCAGGCGCCGTCACCTTCGGTAATCACGGGGTGCAGGCGGTCGAACTGAAAAATTTCTGAAAAATAGTCGAGCTGGCGGGCAAAAGCCACCATGGCAAAGCCGGGCAGCTCTTTGTATTCAAACATGTCGTTGTCAAAGGAGGGCAAAAGCTCGCGCGCTTCCACAAGGGGGTAGTTCTTGTTTTCCTGATAGGGTTTGACAAGACACAGGCGGATATGCACGGCATCAAGCATTTTCTTGAGCTGCGGCAAATCGCTTACGGCAATCGAAGAGGACAACTGGGTAGCGTCCTGCCAGGGCAGACCGTCCTTGCTGAATACCTCTTGCCATTTAATCATCCGCACATCCCTTATAGAAATTTGTTATTTACTACCTGCTTTTCAGAATATTTTCCAGTGGGAATGATGCAGGTTCCCCGAAAAACGGCATCAACCGGGCCTGCCAAGCCTGATGTAAAGGGCGTTGACGCTGCCAGCCAAGGCCCCGGCAGCGGAACAAGGGGCAGGAACAACGCAAAAGAAGTTGCGGCGGCGCAGGCCCTTTGCTACAAGAAATGCGTTACCCGAGAGCCGTCACGCCTGTGGGCGGCATCACCTCAACCCCATGTGCCCATGACCGCCAACTCTGTTGAAAAGCATATTCTGAGCATCGTTTGCAGCGTTTTTGACGCTTATTCCGTAGTCCTTTTTCTGCCTGACGAAGAAGGCGAAGCGCATCACCTCGCGGCTGCCTTCAGCCTGGGTGAAAGGATTGCGTCCAACGCATCGGTGCTGCCCGGCAAGGGCCTTGTAGGCTGGATTGTTCGTAACCGGCAACCTCTGCTTGTGCCGAATTTTGACCAGCGCCAGAGCAACCTTGGCTACTACACCGGCGGCGAAGAGGCCAACATCAAGGCCTTTATGGGGTGCCCCGTGCCCACCGGCGGCGCGCTCTGCGTTGACAGCAAGCGACAGTACTCCTTTTCAGACAAAGACCACAAGATCCTGCAAATGTTCGCAGAGCTTATCTCGCGCCAGCAGGGTTCCACCGGGCGGCAGGAGCTTGCCGGGGACATTCCGCGTTATTTTGCGGAATTGTCCGTTATTCAGGATCTACGCTTTCGCTACAAGCGCTGGCCTCAGTTTTTACAAAATTATCTGCGCATCATGGTTGAAGCCACGGGCTTTGACTACTGCGCCTTTGCCTCGGTGGACGAACCGGGCGAAACATATTGTGTTGAGAGCGAATCGGCCCGTCTGCTGCTGACCGGCGAGGAACCGCTTATCCTGCCCATGGGCAGCGGCATAACCGGCTGGGTTTTCCGCAACGATCAGCCGGTGATAGCCGAAGGCATCGAGGGCGCGCCCGCCACTGTGCTGTTTGGCAAGCTGCCGGATATGCCCGATTTTCAGGCTGCCATATGCATGCCGGTTATGGTCAACAAGAGCACACGCGGCGTGCTTTGCCTTGCGCATACCACTCCTCGCCAGATAGACGAATCCCTGCGCAGTTTTGTGCGTCAGTCTGTGGATCACCTGGCCCTGTTCCTGGAAAATCTGTATCTCAAAATGCGGCTCAGAACCATGTTGCCCCGGGCGCGGGTGCACAACGACGGCCCCCAGGCCTATGATCCCGACACCGCGCCCATTCCGCCAACAAAAGAATACTAAACATGATTCTACGGCGTTTCTTCAGATTCTTGTCCAAAGACATTGCCATGGATCTTGGCACTGCCAACACCCTGCTCTACACCAGGGCGGATGGCATTGTGATCAATGAACCATCGGTGGTGGCCATAGACACACACAAGAATTCTGTTCTCGCCGTGGGCGCTTCAGCCAAGGAATATCTGGGGCGCACGCCCCAGCGCATCAAGGCCGTGCGCCCCATGAAAGACGGCGTCATCGCCGACTTCGACATCACCCGTGAAATGATCTCCTACTTTGTGCGCAAGGCCATTACCGGGTTGCGGCTGGTCAAGCCTTCCATGGTCATCTGCATTCCAACGGGCATCACCCAGGTGGAAAAACGCGCGGTCATCGACTCGGCCATTCTGGCGGGCGCTGCCGATGTGGCCATGGTCGAGGAACCAATGGCGGCTGCTATCGGCGCTGATCTGCCCATTCACGAACCTCTGGGCAATCTGGTGCTCGACATTGGCGGCGGCACAAGCGAGGTAGCTGTTATCACCATGGCGGGCATTGCCAATGCGCAGTCTGTGCGTGTGGCAGGCGATGCCATGAATATGGCCGTGCAACGCTACATGCGCGATGTTTTCCGCATGGAAGTGGGCGACAATACAGCGGAAAACGTGAAAAAAATTCTTGGCTCCGCCATGCCCATGCCCAATGCGCCGGTGCTCGAAGTTTCGGGCAAGGATCTGGTGCGCGGCGCGCCCCGCGTGGTCAAGGTTACGGAAGGCCATGTGCGCGAGGCCCTGCGCGAGCCTGTGCTCGCGATACTTGGCGCAGTGATGCGCGCGCTGGAAAAAACGCCGCCTGAACTGGCTGCGGATATTTACCGCAACGGCATGCTCATGGCGGGCGGCGGTTCTCTGCTCAAGGGGCTGGATCAGTTTATCGCCAGAGAAACGCGCCTCAAGGTTTTTGTGGACAAAGACCCCCTGACCACGGTGCTGCGCGGCACCGCCCGTGCCATGCTTGACCGCCAGTTGTACCATTCGGTCTTTATTAACTAGCTGCGTCCGCGCCGTTTGCCGAGAGGGCGCGACAATCCATTTTCTGAAAACTGTCTGCTGCGGGGTGACCACCCTGCGGCATTTTGCGTTGCAGAACCCGCACGCGTAAAGGAAGCCCCATGTTTGCATCACAGGATATTTTGCAGGGATGTCTGGAAATTGTACGCCAGAGTAGCGATATTGTGCGCGAGCACTGGGCAAAGCCCAGCAACGTGCGGCATAAGGGCCGTATTGATCTGGTTACGCAGACCGACCTGGCGGTGGAAGCTTTTTTGAAGGAAAAACTGGCAAACCTTGTGCCTGGCGCCGCCTTTATGGCGGAAGAGAGCAGCGAGAGCGAGAAGGAACCGGACGGCCTGTGCTGGATCATTGACCCTGTGGACGGCACAACCAACTTTGTGCACCGCATCCCGCAGGTGGCTACCTCGGTAGCTCTGTGGAACAAGGATCATGTGGAGCTTGGCGTGGTCAACATCCCCATGATGAACGAATGCTTCAGCGCGCAGCGCGGGCAGGGCGCGTACCTCAACGGCACGCCCATAAACGTGAGCAGGGCTGAAACCCTGGGCGATGCGTTGGTGGCCACGGGCTTTCCCTATGACTTTAGCGGGCGGCTCGACAGGATACTGGAACGCCTCTCCCTTGTGCTGCCCAAAAGCCAGGGCCTGCGCCGCATAGGCGCGGCGGCGGTGGATATGGCCTATGTGGCCTGTGGCAGACTGGATATGTTTTATGAAGAAGGCCTGAAACCCTGGGATTTTGCCGCTGGCCTGCTGCTGGTGGAAGAAGCCGGGGGCAAGGTGACCAATTTGCGCGGCGAGGCCCTGCATTTTGGCGAGGTGCTCATGGCCTCCAACGGGCTGGTGCATCTGGAGGCTGTTGATCTGCTTGGCCCCACAGCCGTATAAGAAAAGTGCGCTGCGTGGCCTGCGCAGGGCATTCACTGATTGCATAAGGCCCAGCGGGGTCGCGCGCCCTGCAGACAGGTTTTGCAACAGGTAGGCTTTTATGTGGATAAATTGAGGGTGTGTGGCGTCAGCGCGGGCGCACAAGGCCAGCCTGCACCGCCTGCCGCAAAAAGGGCGAAAGCAGTTCGCCAAAGTGTACGCCAAGGCCCCGCAGCTCGTCATAATCAACCAGCATGTGCTGATCCGGGTCACGCACGGCAGCGGCAGCCAGCGAGGAGGGCATGCGGCCCTCATACAGCGCCACAAAAGCGTTGAAATTGTCCGGCCCCGGCGGGGAAACGCCGAGCGGCAGTATGCGCCCCTCGTGGTTCCAGTCGCTGGTAAACAGCTCCTGCGCCTTGTGCTCGCTTGATTGCCCGGCAGGCAGCCGTCCGAAGGATGAAAATCCCCAGCCAAGGCCATGGCGGTGCGTCAGCAGGGCGCGTCCAAGCCGGTCGCGCACAAGCAGGCCCACTGCGCGGTGCCGCAGGTTCTGCCGCAGTATGTCCTCGCCGTGCATGATGCACAGCGGTATGTTGTTGTGGTCCACAACCTCCTGCAAGTCAGGAGTGTTGCCTAATGAAGGGTAAAGGCTGATTTTCATGAATGCTTCCACAGTGCGGGACGAACGCCTTCAGATGCTTGGGCCGCAGCATGCCGCCGCCATGTACGAGATTGAGCGCCAGTGCTTTCCTCTGCCCTGGTCAGAAGAGCAGTGCGCTGCCGCCTTTGGGCAAAAGGCTTTTTCGGCACTGGGAATGTTTCGGCATGAGGCGCTGATTGGCTATATATCAGTATATCACACGCTGGATGAACTGGAAATACTCAATCTTGCAGTTTTGCCGGATGAACGTCGCAGAGGCTACGGGCGGCGTATATTGGGCGTGGTCTTGCGCCTTGCGCGTAAAATGGCTATAAACAAAATCTTGCTTGAAGTCAGGGTGGGCAACAGGCCCGCTATTTGTCTGTATGAGAGTTGCGGCTTCAAGCGGGAGGGCGTACGCAAAAAGTATTATACCGATACTGGCGAAGACGCGCTCATTTATCTTTGTTCCATCTGATCCTTGAGGACGCCATGCAAAAGATATTTGCCGCCAACTGGAAGATGTATAAAACCCGCGCTCAGGCTGCCCAAAGCGCCAGCGATCTGGCCAAAGGCCTCGGGCATATGCCTGCTGGGCAGGATGTGGTTGTTTTTGCCCCCTTTACGTCCATAAGCTGCGTGGCGGACGCCTTTAAGGGCGTTGCGGCGCTTTCGGCGGGCGCACAGAATTGCTATCCCGCTGAGGAAGGGGCCTTTACGGGCGAAACTTCGCCCGCCATGCTGCTTGACGCTGGCGCAAGCTGGGTGCTGACCGGGCATTCCGAACGGCGGCACGTCATGGGCGAGGACGATGCCCTTGTGGCCCGTAAAACAATTTTTGCCCTTGAGCACGGCCTCAAGGTGCTGTTCTGCATTGGCGAAACCCTTGCCGAGCGCGAAGCTGGCAAGCTGAACGCCGTGCTTGAACGCCAGCTCGCAGCCGTTTTCTCGGCCATGCCCGAGAGCCTGCGCGGCGCTGCCCTTGTGGGCAAGCTTGCCATTGGCTACGAGCCTGTGTGGGCCATTGGCACCGGCAAGGTTGCCGGGCCGGAAGAAGTGCTCGACGCCCACGCCGTTACGCGGGCCTTGCTGAAAAAACTTGTGGGTGAAACCGCAGACAAGCTGCCCATTCTGTATGGCGGCAGTGTTAAGCCAAACAATGCCGCAGGGCTTATGGCCCTTGACAATGTGGATGGCCTTCTGGTAGGTGGAGCGTCTTTAGAAGCGCAAAGCTTCTTACAAATTATCGGGGCCTAACCCCACTTCGGGCGCGCCATCGGGCAGTGGCCGGACGGCGAGGAGGAATTCGTGCAGACTCTCATTCTTACGCTGCATATCATTGTGTGCGTGTTGCTGGTTATTCTTGTGCTGCTTCAGGCGGGCAAGGAAGGCATGGGCGTGATTTTTGGCGGTGGCAACAGCTCTGTGTTCGGCAGCGGCGGCGCAGGCGGCATTCTTGCCAAACTGACTGCCCTGATGGCCGTGATTTTTGTTATCACGTCGCTCAGCTACACCCTCGTGACCAGCTCGCGTCCTTCCAGTCAGTCTACGATTCTTGACGTGAAGATTGAAGAGCCTGCTGCTCCCAGGCCCGCCGCCCCGGCTGTCACGCCCGGTGCGGAAGCGACCCCGGCTCCTGTGGTACCCGCTGCTCCTGCCGAGCAGAAGGCCCCGGCGCCTGCGGCTCAATAAGCGCAGCACCTGTTTACTGTTAAAGCCGCGGCCTGTGCTGCGGCTTTTTTTATTAGCATAACCCATGAGTGGAGCCCTTATGTCTGACGCAGATGCCTTTGGGGCAAATCCGTTCCGCGCGCTCAATGCAAAAAAATTTCCCGAAAAGCAAAAAAACGGCGGCAGTGAGCGCAAACCTGCGCACCGCGGGCAGGGCAAGGGTAAGCGCGTTATCGTGTCTGCTGGCACTACGCAGGCTGCTGAAGTTTCGGATGAAGATTGCGATCTGTTTTTGAACGCCGTGAGCAGCGTGACCCCTGCCAAAAACAGCCGCAAGGCTGCAAATCCGGGTTTTTCGCTGGAAGAGCGAGGCACTCTGGCCAGCATGGCAGATGCACTGGCTGAAGAACGCGGCAAGGGCAAAAAAACTGCGGCCAGAGGCGCAACAGCTGAAGCTGGCAAACCCAAGGGCAAGGCACCGGGAACGGCCCAAATATCAAGTAGTCATGCGTCGCCTACCCAGACCTCATCTGGCCCGGCGTCATCTGGAAAGTCGGAACCAGGCAGCGCCGCCGTTGACCCCGTTCAACATGATGAAGATGACGAGGCCTCGGCCTTTCTTGCCGCCATGGGCACGGTAAGCCCCCTCACTGGCGGCGGGCGTGATGTTGTTCCGGCTCCCGCCCCGACAACACCACCGCCGCATGGGGAGTTGAGCCTTCAGGACTTCATGGACGGCAAGCTGGAGTTTGCCCTGACCTTCTCTGACGAATACCTAGAAGGGCATGTGGTCGGCCTTGACCAGATGATTCTAAACAAACTACGTGCTGGCGGCCTCAGTCCGGAGGCCCATCTTGACCTGCACGGCCTCAATGCGATGCAGGCATTTGAAGCTCTGCGTGGCTTTTTTAAGGGTAGCTGGTACAAGGGCCTGCGCACGGTGCTGGTGGTGCCGGGCCGTGGCCGCAATTCGCCTGACGGCATGGGTGTTCTGCGCGAAAAGCTGCAAAGCTGGCTGACGCAGGATCCTTTCAAGCGAGTGGTGCTGGCCTTCTGCACTGCCCAACCCCATGACGGCGGGCCGGGCAGTGTCTACGTGCTGCTGCGCAAGTATCGCAAAAAAGGCCGTATTTACTGGGAAAGAATGCCGGCGGATGCTGACCTGTACTAGGGCAGGCCACTGGAAGTTTTATTTCTGTTTCAATCCATAGGGCGTCACATGGTCAGAATCGGGGATATGCAGATTTGACGCAAAAATGGCCGGGAATATCCCGGCCATTGTGCTTTTTGTGGGGCTGGCGTCTGACAATACTGTCTGTATCAGCCCGCCTTGCGCGGACTGGCGGACAGCCTGTCCAGCAGACGGTCGTAATAGGGGTCGTCCTGCTCAATCTGCATGGGCCGCTGAAAGCGCATTTTGGCCCGCGTGACCATAAAGCGCACCCTTTGCATCTGGCGCACGCGTTCCTGCTCGTCCTCGCAGTGCTCCAGCAGGTCAACAAGCCTGTTCAGCTCCTTGCGCTCCTCAAGCTCGGGCGGCAGGCAACCCGCATTGCGCAATATCTTGTAGGCCATGCGCATGTCTTCCGGCACATGGCTGAGGTCTTCAAGCTCAAGGGGTTTGCCAGCGCCGGGCAGATTGTCAAAGGCCCCCTGCGACAGGGCTTCCTCAATGCGGCGTTCCGCCACAAGCTGGATGACAGACCATGGATTGGCGTTACTCATGACTATCCTCGTCCGGCGGCAGAGCATCTGTTTGCGGGGCAGATTCCGGGCTGTCGCTCCACAGTTTTTTCCATTCCATGAGCAGGCGCAGGGCGTCCAGCGGGCTGAGTTCGTCAGGATTAAGCTCGCGCAGCAGCAGAACAAGCGGGTGTTCCGAGCGCGGCGGCGCGGCGGCAATCTCCGGCAGCTCCGGCTCTTTTTTTGCTGGCTCAGGCAGGCTCAGGCCCGGCAGGGACACCGCGGAAACCACGGTTTTTCTGGCGCTGTCGCGTCCGCGCTCAAGCCCCTGCAATATGGCTCTGGCCCGCTGCACCACGGGGCCGGGCACACCTGCAAGGCGGGCCACTTCCACGCCGTAGCTGCGGTCTGAAGGGCCGGGAACCAGCTTGTGCAGAAAGAGAATGTCGTTGTTGTATTCGCGGATGGCGATGTTCATGGTGAACACGCCCGCTATGCGGCCTTCCAGCGCGGTCAGTTCGTGGTAGTGGGTGGCAAAGAGGGTGCGCAGGTCGCCGCCAGCCCGCTTTGCGAGGTCTTCCACCACGGCCCAGGCCAGGGCAACGCCGTCATAGGTGCTGGTGCCCCGGCCAATTTCGTCCAGAATCACAAGGCTGCGACGGGTGGCCTGACGCAGAATGCGGGCCGTTTCCATCATTTCCACCATAAAGGTGCTCTGGCCCTGCGCAAGGTTGTCTGATGCGCCCACGCGCGAAAACAGGCGGTCTACCAGCCCAAGGCGGGCGGCGCTGGCCGGAACCATGGAACCCATCTGGGCCAGAAGGCTGATGATGGCAACTTGCCGCAGCACGGTGGATTTACCGGCCATGTTGGGGCCAGTGAGCAGGCACAGGCGGCGACCGGCATCAAGGCGAAAGTCGTTGGGCACAAAGTTGGCGCGGCCAAGCATGGCTTCAACCACAGGGTGCCGCCCCTCGCGGATGTCCAGATTGGCTTCCGCGTCAAGCTCCGGCCTGCACCAGTTGTTGGTACGGCCCACCTGCGCGAGGCTCTGCCAGTAATCGAGCTGGGCAACCATATCCGCCGCGTGAATGATGCGTTCGCGCTGGGCGGCCATGTGGGTGCGCAAATCCTGAAACAGCGAGTATTCCAGCGTCTTGCGCTTGTCTGCGGCAGAGAGAAGCTCTTCTTCAAGTTCTTTCAGCTCCACAGTGGTGAAGCGTTCAGCATTGGCAAGGCTCTGGCGGCGGATAAAATGGAAGGGCGCAGGGCCGCTGTGGGCCGCGCGCGTGAGCTCGTAATAATAGCCGAACACACGGTTAAAGCCCAGCTTGAGCTTGCTGATGCCTGTTTTTTCCTGTTCGTCGGCCAGCATGTTCTGGAGCTTCTGCTCGCCGTGTTCCGCCAGATCAAGCAAGCGGTCAAGTTCCGCATTATAGCCGGTTTTGAACAGGCCGCCCTCGGTAATGACCGCAGGGGGGCTGTCCACCAGGGCGCTTTGCAGCAGGGCCGCGCAGTCTTGCATGTTGTCCCAGGACTTGACCACATCGGCAACGCTCTTGGGCATGTTGTCCGCAGCACCGGGCGCGCCAAAAGCTGTGTCAGGAGCTGCCGCAGAAGCATCGCCAGCCCCTTGCAGGGCGGCGTACACATCCGGCAGGGCCGCAAGGCTGTTGCGCAGGGCAATAAAATCGCGGGGCGCGCCCTGATTGAGGCTGATGCGAGTTGAGAGGCGCTCCAGATCATAAACATTTTTCAAAGCTTCGCGCAATGCGGCGCGGCGTGCATCGTCCGCATGAAAAAAGGCCACCGCGTCCTGAACGCGTGTGATGGGCCCAAGCTCGCGCCAGGGGTGGCGCAGCATGTCTTCAAGCAGCCTGCCGCCCATGGGGGTCATGGTGTCATCCAGCACATGGCGCAGGGTGCCCTTGCCCTTGCGGCCATTGAGGCGGCAGAAAATTTCAAGGTTGCGCTCGGTCACATCGTCAATGAGCAGACGGCGGCCAAGATCAAGGGGGGCAAAGGGCATGAGGTGGTCGGGGTTGCGCATCTGCGTCTGGCTCAGATAAACAAGCAGCGCGCCGCAAGCCCGCATGAGTTCCGGCTTGCCTTCCAGCCCAAGAGCACCTGCCTCGCGTACCCCCTGGGCGGCCACAACGCGCTCTGTGGCGCGCTTGAGGTCAAATTGGGGCGCAGGCATGCGCACAAGCCTTATGCCTTCCAGAATGCAACGTTGGGGCGGCTCAACCCCTTCCGGCACCAGTAGTTCGCGTGGGGCGAGCTTTTGCGCCCACTGCCACAGCTCGGCCTCGCGCTTGAACTCAACGCCAGACCACTGGCCCGTGGAAATATCCGCCCAGGCCAGGCCGCCAGCCCCACCCGAGGCAGAAGGGCACAACGCTCCCAAAAAGTTATGGCTCTTGCTGGCGAGGTTGGCGTCTTCCAGCACAGTGCCGGGCGTGATAATCCGTGTAACGGCCCGCTTGACCAGCCCCTTGGCGGCCTTCGGGTCTTCTATCTGGTCGCAGATGGCAACGTGGTAGCCCTTGTCGATCAGCTGGGTCACGTAGCCCTCCACCGCATGCCACGGCACGCCGCACATGGGGATGGGATTTTCGGCATCCCTGCTGCGGCTGGTGAGGGCAATCTGAAGCTCGCGGGCCGCAACCTTGGCGTCTTCAAGAAACAGTTCATAAAAGTCGCCCATACGGTAAAACAGCAGGGCATCGGGGTGTTCGGCCTTGATGCCCATGTACTGTTCAAACATGGGAGTCAGCTTTACGGGGGCTTCAGACATAATAATTCTTGGGGTGACGGTGACGGTTGCGGCTTACCGCAGCCATAAAAAATTGTGGCGCTGCCCAGACCCTCAGCCGAACAGCGCCACAAAGCGGATTGCGAAACGTCTAGTGCTGCTTGTCAGGATCCGGAACCAGCGACTCTTCGGCGGCAACAGCAGTTGCGGCAGCGGGGGCCACAGGCGCGGGCTGGGCTTCGGCCTTGCCGTTCTTGCTCAAGAACTGCGCACGGGCTGTGTCTGCGCCGAGCTTTTTCTTGGTCTTTTCCAGTTCACGCTCAAGGCTGCTGATCTGCCATTTCTGCTTCATCAGGCGGGCGGTCAGATTGACCTTGTCCCACACCAAAAAGCCCAAGGTCATCAAGGCGCCACAGGCGAAGGCCGCGATGACCAGAAAATAAAACGGCAGGGCGATGGAAGACATGGCGGGAATAAAGAACAGGTTGAGCGTGAGCACCATGCTCTGGGAGAGCTCGCCCTGGTTCTGGAAAAAGAACACAAGGGCGAGGAAAAAGAGAATGGCGAGCAAAAATACTTTGATATACCGCATAGACATACTCCTCAGGCTAAATAAAGCTATCTCAAAAAAACTTCACGGGCTTTTTGAGAATGCCGCATCGCCCAAGAGGGCACAGCATCGCGCTCTCCAGCCGGTCTTTGTCGCCCCCTGCGAAAAAGACAATCCCCGCCACAAGGTCATGCAGCCCTTACGAGCCGCAACCTTCCTGCCCGGGCGTGGAAGCGGCGCGGTCTTGCTTGCCATTGGCCGCGCCATTCGTGAAATACGGTTTCAGTGCCGCATAGGTGCGGCTCAAGTGTTCGGGCATGGTGCGCACTTCGTCAAACACTGCCATGAATGAAGAGTCGCCCGTCCAGCGCGGCACCAGGTGAAAATGCAGGTGTTCGCGAATGCCCGCGCCCGCTGCCTGCCCCTGGTTCAGGCCGATATTGATGCCTTCACAGTTAAAGTGCTGCTTTAAGATTACCGTGCACTGCTGTAAAAGATCCATGATTTCATGGGTTTCTTCTGGCTTGAGGTCAGCCAGCAGCATAACGTGCCGGTATGGGCACACCATGATATGCCCGTTATTATACGGGAATTTGTTCATGATGACAAAGGCCATGCGGCCTCTGTGCAGTACCAGGCGCTGCTCGTCATCCGCCGTATGATCGGGGAGGCAGAACACGCAGGAGTCTGGCTTGGGGCCAAGAATGTACTCAATGCGCCATGGAGCCCATAGTTGTTTCATAGTTGGTTTCTATACACCTCTTATAAACGCTGGGCAAGTGAAGAATTCCGACTGGTTTGTTCTTCATTCCCCTTGCCGGATTTTGCGCCAATACTGCACACGAGGCTGCGCGCCAGATCCATCTGTTGCTCTGGCGTTGCGGCGGTGCCGTCAAGCTTGGCAGCAAGCACGGCGTCCAGAATGCGTCCAAAGGCGGGGCCGGGTTCCAGCCCCATGATGCGCAGGTCTTCGCCGCTCACATCCGTTTTTTCTTTGCGCCACTGGGTAATGTAGCGCGAAAGGTTTTTTTGCAGGGCGGCGTCGCTTGTGTCTGCCATGAGGTAGAGCAGGCATTCGAGCGAAAGGGGCCGCAGCAGGGCGCACAGGGCGCTGATGCTCTCCTTGCCTGCCTCATGGTCTTTTTGCCACGGCTCCAGCTTGCCGCGCACCACGCGCATATGCTCGCGCTGGCGCAGAATGTCGGCCCGCCGTGGTTCGGGCAGGCCCATGCGCTGATAATGGTTGGCCGTGTCGGCATAGCTCATGTTGTGGTTGAGAACCAGAAAGAAGGCCAGCCAGGGTTGGGCTGCCTCTTCAAAATACAGCAGCCTGTACCACGTGAGTGTTTCCTGAAGCCGCAACAGCAAGTTTTTGCGCGTGGGATTGAGCGACAACAGGGGAGAAACCGCCTCCAGCACGCCAAGCTGGTCGAGCCGCAGGATGCAGGCCGAAGGGTCGTCCTCATCGCAGATATGCTGAAATTCGTGGAACAGCCGAAAGCCCGAGAGCTTGTCCATGAGCTTGAGTTTGAGGGCGTTCTTGATGAGCTTTTCCGTACCTGCCCCGATGTGGAAGTTGTAGCGCTGCTCAAAGCGCACAGCCCTGAGGCAGCGGGTGGGGTCTTCCACAAAGCTCAGGGTATGCAGCACCCTGATGACGCGTTCCTTGATGTCGCGCTGCCCGCCGAAAAAATCCACCAACTGGCCGAATGGCTCGCAATCAAGCCGCACAGCAAGGGCATTGATGGAAAAATCGCGGCGGAACAGATCCATCTTGATGGACGAAAGCTCAACCGTGGGCAGTGCCGCCGGGTATTCATAGTACTCAAGGCGCGCCGTGGCTACGTCGATGCGGGCTTCGGCCCCTGCGGCATCGGTGTAAATGACCACGGATGTGAGGAACTTCTGGTGCTCGCGCACCCGCCCGTTGAGTTCTTTTGCCAGCGCCCGCGCAAGCGCTATGCCGTTGCCCTCCACCACCAGATCAATATCCTGGTTGGGTCGCTGGAGCAGAAGGTCGCGCACAAAGCCGCCCACGGCGTAGACCGGCAGCCCAAGTTCCCTGCCAAGCCGGCCCGCAAGATGCAGCATGTTGCGGCTGGCAAGGGGCAGTCTGTCCTGTATGAGCTTGCCGAGGTTGCGCTCCTTGCCGCTGGTGGTGCGCGGTTCCGGCATATGGCCCGGCTCCTGCGCAAAAACATTGATAAGGTCGGTACGCGTGACCACGCCGATAACCTTGTCGTCTTCCACAATGGGCACAAGGCGCTGGCGGCCTCCCACGATGGTGGTGGTCAGATCCTTGAGCGTTGCATCCGGCGGCAGTGTGGTGATTCTGCGGGTCATGTAGTCTTCAACCGAAGATGCGCCAAGGCCGTGGGCGCTGGCCCGCGAGGCCGTGAGGGCATCCAGCAGGCCGATGCACTGGCGGGTATCTGGCATGAAGACCGGTACGGCCTTGAGGCCGAAGTGGAGCATGAGTTCATCCGCCTCATGAATGGTGGCGGTGGCCTCAATGCCCACTGCTGGCGAAGACATGTATTCGCGCGCTGTTTTATCGGGGTAGGCCTGGGCGTAGAGGTGACGCAGAATCATATCGCGTACCTCGTGCACTGTCATGGAGCGCACGGAGGCCGATGCCGCGTAGGCATGCCCGCCGCCGCCAAGGGCCGCGCAGATGTCGCCTACGTTGATGGCCTCGTTGCGGCTGCGGGCAACCACCTGAATACGGTCGTCCATAAGCCCGATGGCAAACAGCACCGGGAATCTTTCCATTTCCATGAGGCGGTGGGCCAGATAGGCGAAGTCACCCAGATAATGCTCCATGGCCGCTTCTGAAAGCGTTACCTGAACATTGTTGATGTTGTACGTCTGGGTGGATTCCAGCAGGCTGTTCAGGGCCTGAATGTGCAGGCTCGTGAGCTCGTGGGCCGCCAGAGCGTCGATGCGGTTCACATCCATGCCCTGCCCGAGCAGCCAAGCAGCCGCCATAAAATCAGCCTGCGTGGTTGAAGAATAGGTGAAAGAGCCGGTATCGCCATAAATGCCAAGACCCAGCAGGGTGGCGTCGTCCGGGCTGAGGCTGAGGCCCCGCTCCGAAATGGCCTTCACAATGAGGCTTGTGACAGAGCCTATGTGCGCCATGTGCGTGTGCGGGCTTGTGATGTCGTCCGCAGAATCCGGGTGATGATCCCACAGTTCCACGGTCACGTCATCACGGTCGAGCAGTTGGGCCACATGGCTTATGCGGCCGCGCTGGCGGGTATCCACAACCACAAGGCGGGTTATGGACTCCCACGGGATGACAGGAGTTTCCACAATGCCCAGCTCCGCCGTATCCAGCCCGACAATAAGTTTTTGCAGGCCGCGCTCCTGCGTGCCGGGAAAGAGCAGCACGTGCGGGGAGTAAAGAAATCGGGCCGCCAGCATGGCTGCAAAGGCGTCAAAATCTGCATTGGCGTGGCAGGTGATGAGCGTTGTCCCGCCTGTATGCTGCGACGCTGAGGCCGCAGAGGCGGACGCCGCCTGTACTGGGGCTGCCTGATCTGCTGTGCTTGGGGCGGACGCCGCCTGTGGGGTCGTTTCCGGCGCGGGGATCACTGGCGGCTCCGGGGATGGAATTGATGGTGTATGCCGCGCAGGCGCTCGGCCTGCACATGGGTGTAAATTTCTGTGGCGCTTATGTCGGCATGTCCAAGCAACATCTGCACGGCGCGCAGGTCTGCGCCGCCCTCCAGCAGGTGCGTGGCAAAGGAATGCCTGAACGTATGCGGCGAAATGGCGCGGCGGATGCCAGCCTCAAGCGCGTATTTTTTAACCATTTTCCACACGTACTGGCGCGTCAGGGCGCAGCCCGAGCGGTTGACGAAAAGCTGGTTGCCCGTGGGTGTAAAAAGGGGCCTGCATGCGCTGATATAGTCTGCCAGCATTTGCTGCATCAGGTCGTGCAGCGGCACCAGCCTTTCTTTGGAGCCCTTGCCAAAAACGCGCACAAGGCCGCGTTGCAAATCAAGATCCGGCACGCACATGGTGCACAGCTCAGAAACACGCAAGCCCGCAGCGTACAGAAGCTCAAGCATGCAGCGGTCGCGCCTGCCGCTTTTGTCGCGCAGGTCTGGCTGGGCAAGCAGGGATTCCATTTCATCCCTTGTCAGCACCTCCGGCAGGTGTTGGGGCAACTTGGGGTTTTCCAGCAACTCAGCGGGGTTTTTACGCAGTCTGCCTTCTTCAACGGCAAAGGCAAAAAATGCCCGCAGGGCGGAAAGACGGCGTGCAAGGGTACGCCCTGTGTTCTGCCGTGCGCGCAGCCAGGCAAGATACAGAAAAATCTCCTGTTCATCGGGGTCGGGCAGCGAATCTTCCGACGCGCCCTGGGCCAGCTCCTGCCGGTACAGAAAAAAACTCTCAAGATCCTGCCCGTAGGCTTCAACCGTATTGGGCGAAAGGCCGCGCTGGGCCAGCAAAAAATCTCGCCACAGAGGTAAAAGGGTTGCCAGGGCAGGGGCTTTGGTGCGTGGATGTGCCATGCGCCCATGCTAGCCGCCTTACCGCAACGGAGCAAGCCTTTTGCAATCAAAACCGCCCGGATGCGTTGCATGCAGTGGGCTTTATCCTTTCCGCGAAAAAAGCTATGCTGCAAACCTTGCTAAAATGCGGGCGGAACCTATCTGAAGGAAACCTGATGGCAGATCAAACAACGCTGCGGGCCTACGTGAGCCTTGGCTCCAACTGCGACAACGCGGCAGAAAAACTTGCAGCAGCACTTGAAGCCCTTGCGGAACTACCGGAAATGGGCATCGGTGCGAAATCGCCCATATACCGGACAGAGCCGCAGGAATACACGGAACAACCCTGGTTTCTCAATCAGGTGATTGAGCTTTTTCCCGGTGATTGCTGGCGGCCTTGCAGTCTTGTGGACGCCCTGCTGGGCATAGAGGCAAGACTTGGGCGGGTGCGCAGCCCTGATCCAATATTGCGTTTTGGGCCGCGTGTTATTGATGTTGACCTGCTGCTTTTTGGACAGGAGCGGAGCACCGATCCCCATTGCCTTGTGCCGCATCCACGGCTGACGGTGCGGGCTTTCGTCATGCGGCCATTGCTTGATATTGCGCCTCTGATCGTTGTAGACGGCCTGCCCGTAAGGGATTGGCTGGCGCGTACAGTATGCCGCGTGGAAGGGGACAGAATTTTTCAGTGACGGTTGCCAACCTCTGTGATAGTGTCTTCCACGGCATTAATATGCCTGAAAGGGCTGCACTCCAGCCTTACGCGACCCGTGCCACGGGATTAAGGAGCATAACAAATGGTAAAGTGGCTCATTCTGATTTTGGCGGGCTACGCCCTATATCGCCTTTTTGCCAATGATCTGAACAAGAAGCAGAAGGAAAACAAGCAGGAAAGCGCTGCTGAAATGGAGCGTAAGGTTGCCGCTGGCGAAATGGTAAAAGACCCCGAATGCGGCGCGTATGTGGCCGTTGATGGCTCTATTTCCGTGCGTGACGGTGAAAAAGTTCACCGTTTCTGTAGCTACGAATGCCGTGACAAGTTCCTGCAACGCCTTGAAGAAGGCGGCCGGGAACTGCCCCCCCGCGAAGAATAGTCTTTTTCAGCGTATCTGGAACAGGCCGTTTTGTTCCCTTATGCTTCAGATAGTTTGCTGGGCATGATGTGATTTTGTGCCGATAGTATAAAACCGCCCGCCGGGATAATTCCAGCGGGCGGTTTTTTTGCGGCCTATTGCTGCCAGTAAGCTCTGTCGCTTCCCATTGTGCCCGTATAGGTGTGCCGGGCATGCCGGGCTGCTTCTTCCCTTTCCTTTTCCTTCTCTCTGGCGATAGCCATGAAAAGCCGTATGCGGTTGAGCTGATTGGCTTCACTGCTGCCGGGGTCGTAATCCAGCGCCATTATGTTTGCTTCGGAGCGTTGACGGCGCACGGCCTTGAACGCTCCGCGCCCCACCACGTGGTTCGGCAGGCAGCCAAATGGTTGCAGGCAGAGTATGTTGTTTGTGCCGTGTTCGAGAAACTCCAGCATCTCAGCGGGCAGCAGCCAGCCCTCGCCAGCGCTGTTGCCAAGGGACATGACGCTTTCGCCCAGCCGGGCCAGATCGTCAATATGCGCCACAGGCATGACGTGGGCGCTCAGGGGCGAGGTATTGAGCGCGCCGCGCATGTAGCGGCGCACACCTTCAATGCGGCGCATCACAAGAGCATTGCCCAGCGCAGCCCAGGCGCTGCCGCCCTGATGCCGCCAGTCGTACACGGCATCTCGCAGGCAGTAGAGCATGAAGTTGGCAAAATCCGGTAAGAGCGGTTCGCCGCCTTCCTGCCTGATCTGTTCGACAATGTGATTGTTGGCGTCTGTATGATAGGTCAGCAGAATTTCGCCCACAACAGCCACCCGCGGCTTGGGGGCCAGAGCCGTGCGGATGGAGGCAAAATCCTGCACCAGGCGGGGCAGCAGTTGCCGCAGGGCGGTTTCATCCCCCTTGCGCACTACTGGAATCAGGGTTTGCAGCCAGTGCTGCACCCTGTCTTCGGTTTGCCCTGCATGGCATTCGTAGGTGCCTGTAAACAGCGAGAGCCTTTGCAGCATGTCGCCGGCAAGCATGCCAAGCAGCATGCGCCAGAGCAGGGCGCGGTCCGGCCGCAGGCCGGGCTGGCTCTCTGACCCCGAGGCATTGAGCGTGAGCACGGGCACAGGGGCGTAGCCGTATTCACTAAGCGCCTTGCGCAGCAGAGCCGGATAGTTGCTGGCCCGGCAGGGGCCGCAGGTCTGCGAAAGCAGCAGGGCCGTGCGGCGTGGATCGAGCCCGCCATCGCGCAGTGCCTGTAACAGTTGACCAATAGCCACGATGGCCGGGTAACAGGCATCGTTGTTTACATAGGCCTGCCCCAGGCTCACGGCTTCTGCACTCACCGTGGGCAGCAACTGGATGGTGTGTCCGCTGCCCGCGATGGCCTGGGTCATGAACGGCAAATGCAGCGGGGCCATTTGCGGCACAAGAATGGTATGCGTGGCCGCATCGCGTTTGCTGAATATCGGCGGTGCGTGAGAAACGGCGGTTGCGGTGCTGCCTCCAGCCTTGTTGCGGCTCACCGCCAGCAGCGAGCGGATACGAATACGCGCAGAGGCCAAGGCATTGCCCTCGTCCATTTTGATGAGGGTATACAGCTTGCCGTGGGCGCGCATGAGTTCCCGCATCTGGTCGGCGGTGATGGCGTCTATGCCGCAGCCAAAGGAAGTCAGCTGCACAAGCTCCACCCGCGCGTTGCCGTGGTCTGCCTCGCAGGCCCATAATCCAGCACGGTAGAGGCGGGCGGCGTATGTCCATTGATTGCGCGCCCTCAGGGGAAAGGACATGCGGTGGCCTGTCCAGCTGCGGGGCATGGCGTCCTCGCTGATGACCGCAGCCCCAAGCGAGGCGATGAAGTCGGGCAGGCCGTGGTGCACCTGCGGGTCCGCGTGGTAGGGGCGGCCAGCCAGAACCACCAGAACGCCCTTGTTGCGCAGGGTTTCGGCATAGATGTGTTCCGCCTCGGCGCGCAATTCTCGTAGGTAGTGCGCCTGCTCGTGCCGTGCTGCCCGTACTGCGGAGCGTACTTCGCCCCTTGGCAGATTGAATTCGCGGCAGAGGTTGCGCACCAGCGAGGCCGTGTGCGTGAGGTTTACAAAGGGCGAGTGCATGATTGCCCCGGCATCCTTGAGTTCCGGCAGATTTTCGCGCACCACCTGCGGATAGCCGCAGGCCACCGGGCAGGAGAAGGAATCGCACATTTCGACAAATTCCTGCGCCTCGCGCGGTATGCAGGGGAAGAAGATGCTCTTGATGCCGCTTTCAAGCAGGGCCAGCACGTGGCCGTGCGCCAGTTTGGCCGGGTAGCACACGCTCTGGGAGGGAACGGACGACAGGCCAGCCGCAAACAGAGCGCGGCTGGTAGGCGGCGACACTTCAACCCGGAACCCCAGCGAGGTAAAGAGGGTGAACCAAAAAGGATAGTGCGCGTAGACATTCAGAACTCTGGGGATGCCCAGCCTACCGCGCGGCGCGGATTCCAGCGGCAGTGGTTCGTAGCGGAACAGGCGTTGGTTTTTCCAGGCCACAAGGTTGGGAGCCGTAACGGTTGCGCCACGGCGCGCCTCGCTGAACCTGTCGCACCTGTTACCCGCGATATGGCGCGAACCGTGCGAAAAGCGCGTTTCTGTGAGCAGGCAGTTGTTGCCGCAGTCGCGGCAGCGAAAGCTGCGCGTACGCATGGCCAGCCCACGGATAAGCGGGGCGGTGATGGAAGAGCGAACGCTGATGCATTCCGCCTTTTCCAGAGATTCCAGGGCTGCCCCGTATGCGCCCATAAGGCCGGAAGCCGCAGGGCGGTGCACATGACGCCCCAGAGTGCGTTCCATGGCGCAGAGCAGGGCGTCGTTAAGAAAGGAGCCGCCCTGCACAACCACATGTTCGCCCAGTTCTGCCACATTTTTGATGCGCAGCACCTTGTCCAGCGCATTGCGCACAACAGAATAGCAAAGCCCTGCCGCGATGTCGGCAATCTGCAAGCCGTCTTTTTGGGCCTGCGTGACGCGCGAATTCATAAAGACCGTGCAGCGCGAGCCAAGGTCTGCCGGATGCGCGGCGTACAGGGAAATATCTACAAATTCCTGCATGCTCAGGCCAAGGCCTTTGGCAAAACTCTCAAGAAAAGCCCCGCAGCCTGCGGAACAGGCCTCGTTGAGGCTCACGTCGCTGATAACGCCGTTATCCACCTTGAGGCACTTCATGTCCTGGCCGCCGATGTCTATGACATAGCTGACCTCAGGCACTAATCGCGTGGCAGCCTTGAAGTGGGCCAGGGTTTCCACCAGCACGGTATCCACGCCAAGGGCGGATTCTGCCAGATGCGCGCCGTAGCCCGTAGCCCCGGATGCGGCAAGCCATGCTCCCTCTGGGATGCGCTCAAGCATGTCTGCCAGCGGGGGCATCAAGGTCTGTAACGGATTGCCCCCGTTGGAAGCGTAGCAGGAATCAAGAATGCGCTGCTCGTTGTCTACCAGCACGGCCTTGACCGTGGTTGAACCGAGATCCAGCCCCAGGAACAGTGGTCCCCGGGCCTGCCGGATATCGGCCGAGGGCAGCACATTGGCTGTTGTGTGGCGTTGGCAGAAGCGTGCGTATTCCGCGCTGTCGGCAAACATGGCAGGGAGAATTTTTTCTGCGGCAACCTTGGGCGCGTGCGAAAGACTGCTGGTGCGCCGGGCAAGGTCGGCCAGATCGAGCGGTTCGGCGTCTGTTTCGTGCTCTTCAAGAGACATGGCGCAACGCGCAGCGCCGATGGCGGCTGTGCACTGGGCATGGGGCAGATGCGCAATGTGCGCCTCCGCAAGATCAAGATTTTTGATGAACAGATTTTTGAGCTCGGGCAGAAAGTGCAAAGGCCCGCCCAAAAAGGCAACCTTGCCGGTAATGGGCCTGCCGCAGGCCAGCCCGCCGATAGTTTGCTCCACCACCGCCTGAAAAATGGAGGCCGCAATATCTTCACGCGGGACGCCGCCGTTAAGCAGGGGAATAATATCCGTTTTGGCGAATACGCCGCAGCGCGAGGCGATGGGGTAGAGCGTGGAATGCCTTGCCGCCAGATCATTGAGGCCGCCCGCATCCGTGCTGAGCAGACGGGCCATCTGGTCGATGAAGGCCCCGGTGCCGCCTGCGCACGATTCATTCATGCGCAGTTCCACATCCTGCCCCAGATAGAGCAGCTTGGCGTCTTCACCGCCCAGTTCCACAGCCACGGAAGTATCCGGCGCAGCATAGGAAATGGCGCGTGCTGTTGCCAGCAGTTCCTGAACAAAGGGGATGGAGAGCTGATTGCTGAGATCAAGAGCGCCGGAGCCAGTCATGGCGCAGCACACGGTGGCGGAAGGGTAGAGCCGGGAAGCTTCGGCAAGCAGGGCTGCCATGGTGGCGCGAACTGCCGTGCCGTGACGGCTGTAGCGGGTTTCGGCAACAGAGCCGTCGCCGTTCAGCAGCGCCAGTTTTACTGTGGTGGAACCAATATCAAGGCCGAGATAAAAGAGTGGTGGAGACACGAACAAGTCCTCACATGAAACAGGTTTATGTGATTTGGGCCTGATGTCTTCATTAAGCTGAAGCAGAAATTATTTACTTTCTTTCATAAATTCAGGCTACACTCGAACGTGAAAAGAATTCAAGCCCCTTTGCATAAAAAAATTACGGCCTGCTGATTTTAAACCATCCACTCTTGGAATGGTTTAAAATCAGCAGGCCGTAATTTTATCAGCGGGAGTAAAACGGATATTGAAAAGCTAAACCATACGTTGCTGCGGCAACTACTGTTGCGTCATGGAAGCATCAATGCGCCCGGTGACGTTGTCCTTGATCCACTTGGGGTCAAGCCACTCAAGGGGGGTCACTTCCACGCCGCCCACCAGGATGCCAAAGTGCAGGTGATCGCCAAAGGCAAGGCCTGTGCTGCCGGTATGGCCAATGAGCTGGCCCCTCTGTACCACATCACCCACTTTTACAACCTGATCGTTGAGGTGGGAGTATATGGACATGAGCCCCAGGCCGTGGTCAATGACAATGAGGTTGCCGTAGATGCCAAGGTTGCCGCAGAAGACCACGCGGCCGCTATTGGCGGCGGGCACCTCGGCATTGCGCACCGAAGCAAGGTCAAATCCCAGATGATAGGATTCGCCCACGGGCTTGCCCTGATAGTTGAAGAAACGGTGGTCGCCAAATCCGGCGCGCGGGGCAGAGCGCGGCAAACGCTCAAAAACGCCGCTCCACAGCATGGCCGCGGCAGTGTCCCGCCCAATTTCGCGCAAGGCCTGCACATTGGCGGCGCGCACCTGATTGTTGATATACAGGTAGCACTCCAGCGGGTTTGCTGCATCGGGGGCCAGATCGCGCAGCTTGCTTTCAACCGCCATCAGGAAGTTGTCCGTCACTTCAATGCTGTCGCTCTTGAACGTTCTTTCGAAGGACATGACTGTGAGGTGGCTCTTGGTGACGTTGCCCGCAAGGTCTGTGGCCGTGATCTCAACGCTGTTCTTGTAGTCTCTGGCGGTCATTGTGTACGGGAAAGGGAAAAAGCAGAGATAGCTGCCGTCTTTTTGCATGTAGCCGGGTACAAAGTAGCCAGCCACCAGAACGCCGCTGCTGCTCACATCTTCATCAATGGTGTAACGCACTACAGCGGTGCCGCCCCTGCGCACATTGGGGGGCAGGGTTTTGACAGAAATGCGCGGGGGCTGCGTATCGAGGCGCATGGGCAGCTGAATCGTACGGGTATTGCCCTGGCCGAAGCCAGCAAGCGAGCCGTCCGTAGCGCGGATTTCAAGCTCAAAAGCACCTTCGCGCAGGTTGGCGTCCTTCATGGGGACTTCCACTTCACGTTCAGGAATGTACTGGTCAAAGTGTTTGCTGTAGATGACGTTGAGGACGTTGTTCTTGCGCACGCCTACAGAAATGGAACGGATGCCCGAGGGGTCCTTCATGCGCACTTTGAGCACGCTGGCCGGCGAGACCCTGCCTGTATTTGGCGTGACGTCAACAGTAGGGCCGTCAAGGTCTTTAAAAAAAGTGTAGCCGCCCAAAACCAAAATGGCGACAACTATAATACCTAGTACCGATGAAAATAAACTTCTTTTACGCATTGCCGACTCCTCATTCTCGCTTCCCGAAGGGTTGCATAAAGAATGGCAAGTTTCAAGGGAAAGTCTGGAACTTGTCTTGATATCTTTGCAAGCCCCCGGATGACGCATTGACTTGGCAGGAAAAATCTGTTTTCACTTCCGCAGTATGCAGTACAGCAAATATTCTGCGGCTGGGGGTACGCCCCGCGAGCCTTCTCCGTCCGTGGACCCAAAACGTCTGCGGCGCAGGATGGTGCGCGAGCAGCTTGAAGCGCGCGGAATCAGCGATCCGGCGGTGCTGGGGGCCATGTTTGCTGTGCCGCGCCATCTTTTTGTGCAGGAGGCGCTGCGCGCCCAGGCCTACGAAGACACGCCCCTGCCCATCGGCTATGGGCAGACCATTTCCCAGCCCTATATTGTTGCCCTGATGACCCAGCTGCTTGAAGTGCAGCGCGGAATGCGCGTGCTTGAGGTCGGCACCGGCTCCGGCTATCAGGCCGCAGTGCTTGCGACCATGGGTTGCACGGTCTTTACCGTTGAGCGCATGCGCGAGCTGTATCAAATTACTTCGGGCCTCTTGCGGCAACTGGGACTTAGGGGTATCCACATGCAGCGGCGTGACGGCACGCTCGGCATGCCCGAAGCCGCGCCATTTGACCGCATCATCGTTACTGCCGGCGGGCCGGAAGTGCCGCGCCCCCTTGTTGATCAGCTTGACGAGGGTGGCATCATGCTTATCCCTGTAGGGTCAAAGCCCCGCACGCAGCGCCTTGTGCGCGTGCGCAAAGAACAGGGGCGCGTCAGCTCCGAAGACCTGGGGCCGGTAGTTTTTGTAGATCTGGTGGGCGATCACGGCTGGTAGACAGGCCGCCGTAAGCGTCCGCTACAATTGAAGGAGATGTCATGGGATCCTGTTCATCCTGTTCTTCTGCGTCCTCTTGCTCCAGTGCAAAGAGCAATGGCGGCAACGGAGAGTGCAATGACCCTATGGCCAAGCAGGACCGCGTAATCGCTGACCGCTTGGGCCATATACGCCACAAGATATTTGTCATGAGCGGCAAGGGCGGCGTGGGCAAAAGCTCCGTGACCGTCAATACCGCAGCGGCGCTTGCGCGGCGCGGGTTCAAGGTCGGCATTCTTGATGTGGACATGCACGGCCCGAGCGTGCCCAATCTGCTCGGCCTTACCAGCACTGTCGAGATCGACGAAGCCACCCAACTGATGATTCCTGCCGCCTATGACGAGAATCTTTCCGTCATTTCAATGGATACGTTCCTGCAAGACAAGGATCAGGCCATTCTGTGGCGCGGCCCCAAAAAAACTTCGGCTATCCGGCAGTTTATTGCGGATGTGAAGTGGGGTGATCTTGATTTTCTGCTCATTGACTCCCCTCCAGGAACGGGCGATGAGCACATGACCGTCATGCAGTCCATCCCCGATGCCCTGTGCGTGGTTGTGACCACCCCGCAGGAAATTTCGCTGGCAGACGTGCGCAAGGCCATCAACTTCTTGCAGTACACCAATTCCAATGTGCTTGGCGTGGTGGAAAACATGAGCGGTCTTGTGTGCCCGCACTGTCATCAGGAAATCGACCTGTTCAAGAGGGGCGGCGGCGAAGATCTGGCCAAGCGCTACGGGCTCAAGTTCCTCGGCGCTGTGCCGCTGGATCCCACAACTGTGGTTGCGGCTGACAAAGGTATTCCTGTGGTGTACCTTGAAGCGGAAAGCGCAGCAAAGGAAGCCTTTCTTAGCCTGGCAGACTCAATTGCCGCTGCCGCCGACGGCAGCCTGGAAGCCCTTGCCGGTTCGCGCAGCTAATTGCGCCCCTGCGGGTTTGCCCCGATAGAATGCAGGCTTCCCTGGCGGCTGGTGCACGGTCGCCGGGGGAGCTTTTTTCTCCTTTTCTCCCGTGTTCTTTTGTGGTAACGCTTTAAAAAATTCGCACGGAGCGCCTGAGAGGAAGAATGCTTAATCTTGCTAATAAAATTACACTGTTACGCATTTTAATGACCCCTCTGGTTGTTTTGCTGCTCTATTTTGAAGGCCCGATGACCTGCATTTTGGCTACTCTGGCCTTTATTTTTGCCTCCCTGACCGACTGGGCAGACGGTTACATTGCCCGCCGCTCCAATATGGTCACCAGCATGGGCAAGTTTTTGGACCCGCTGGCCGACAAAGTGCTGATTTGCTCGGTGCTGATCATGTTTGTGAAGCTGGACTGGGCGCCCGCCTGGGTGGTTATCATTATTGTATGCCGCGAGCTTGTAGTCACAGGCCTGCGCGCCATTGCCATTGACGAGGGCATCGTGCTTGCCGCCGACAAGTTCGGCAAGGCCAAGACTGTGCTCCAGATTTTTGCCATAGTGCCTCTTGCCCTGCATTATCCCTTGTGGGGCATGGATCTTCGGTTGCTCGGCCTTGTGCTGCTCTATATAGCACTGGTGCTGGCCGTGGTTTCAGGGGCCAACTATTGCTATGATTTTTACCGCAATACGCGTAAACAGGCAGGCTAACGGGAACAACGCATGAGTACGTTGCAGATCCGCCTGAAAAACTGCATCCAGACCATTCTGGAGCTGGAGCCCGACATGCGCGCCGGGGTCTGGGGCCGTCACTTTGATCAGGAACTGAATACCCTCAAGGATTATCTGCATCAGGTAGATCAGATGAACCTTGCGGAAGAAGACGTCACGCGGCTTGAAAAAGCCACGGCCACTTTTTTGGCCGAACTGCGTCTTTCAGCGGGTAACGGTTCTCAACCTCAACGGTTGCTGCAATAATGTTTTGGCGTACCTTTATTCTGGTTGTGCTGGGCCTGGTCAATGTGGTGTTTTTTGCCCGCATGGTCTGGGGCCCCACCGGCCTTATTGAATACCGTGAGCTCAAGCACCAGTACGCCGAGCTTGAAAAGCAGATTGCAGGCCTTGATGCGGAAAACCTCTCTCTGAGCCGTGAAATTCGCCTTTTGCAGTCCGACAGCCAGTATATGGAAAAAGTCATTCGTCAGCGCCTCCACTATATTCGCGATAACGAGGTGCTCTATCTTTTTGGCGATATGGCGAAAACGGGGCGGGAGCAGAAACCATGACGGAAAAAATTGAATGGTATAAAGAAGTCCTGGAGCTTGAGCCCAATTCCAAGGTCTTTTTCCCTCTGGCACGTCTGCTTTCCGAAGCTGGTCGTACGGATGAAGCCGTTGAAATTCTGGAGCAGGGGCTTGCCCGGCACGAGGAATTTCTTGAAGCCAGGCTTTTTCTCATAGAGCTGCTGCACACCGCCAATCGGCTTGAAGCCTGCGAAAAGCAGGTGGGCAGGCTGACAAAAATGTTTTCTACCTATGCAGGCTTTTGGCAGGCATGGGCCGCCTGCATCAATGCTGCTGGCGATGCGCCTGATACTGCTGCCGTGCTGCGTTTTCTGGCCCTCAATTTTTCAAAGGGCCCGGTGTCGCTGCACGAAGTCATCAACCAGGGGCTGGCCTCCCTGTCTGGGGCCTCTGCTGGCGCTGGAGCCAGTTTGCAGGCGAGTTCCGAGGCCGCTAGCCCTGCTGTTGGCCCATCCGCGCATGATGCGGCGTTTACGGCCGCTTCCATGTCCGCGCATCCTGTTGTAACTGGGGCCGTGGCGCCCGTGGCAGAAGCGGCTGAGCAATTTGCTGCTCCTTCCGTCCTGGCAACCGCCACACATGACGCGGATGCCCCGCTTAATGCTGATGTTCACATGGATGACGTTGACGCCCACGATCCCATTGATTTTGATCCTGATCTTGCCATGGCGGACGATGAGGCCTTGCCAGCAGAATCGGAAGGCACTCCTTCCATGCTGGCTCGCGGTGCGGATGCGTATGCCGCATATGCTGCCCCGGTTACCCAGTCCGAAGCTGTTGTTGTAGACGATGCAGATGAAGGGGAGGAGCGTTTTTCGCTGCGTACCCGCTCTATGGCCGAAGTGCTGGCAGAACAGGGTGACATCAAGGGCGCACTTGATATTTACCATGAGCTTGCTGCCGCAGCGGTACATCCGGAAGAAAGCGCTGATTTGCGCCAGCGCATTACTACGTTGACTGCGCGACTGGGCAACGCCCAGACGGTAGATCCTGTCCAACCCGCTGCAACGGCAGAACATGCCAGCGGCAAGGACAAGCTGATAAGCATGCTTGAAGCTTTGGCTGAACGTGTCGAAGCCAGGGCGCACAGTTAATGAGGGAGAACACTGTGTTGAAATCATATGTGCGTTATTTCTTTTTGCTGGCACTTGCTGCATCTCTTGTAACGGGTTGCAGCTCATACCAGCCCACCAAGAACGTCTGGAAATCCACAAAGTCGTTGTGGAACACCTATGTGAGCCCCCCGGCCACCGTGGATTTTGAAGAAAAGGGCAATCTTTCGCCCCAGGCGCTTTCCCTCACGCACAGCATGATGGGTATTGACGTTGAGCTGTCCCGCCTTGAACGGACCATGCTCAATGCCGATAAGCCGCCGACGCGCGAGTGGCTTGCTTCCTTCCTTACCTCCTTCCCCTGGATCAGTGGTTTTGCCGGGGTAAAGTACGACGGCACCATTCTTGGGCAGGAACCTGCCAATCCCATGAAGCCGCTGGATTTCATTCCGCTGCTTTATGAAGACAAAAAGCAGAGCACGCGCGCCCTGCGCGCCGATGTGCAGAACTCCTCCTTTGGGCCTGAAGTTCTGCTTGCTTCTCCGCTCTATGACGGAACGGAATTCCTCGGTGTTGTTGTTGCCAACTTTGATATGCGTTCGCTCATGCAATACTCCCAGACGCCGCAGGACGTGGTCATTCTTTCGCCGCAGGCTCTGCTCTGGCCCGGAAAGTATGATTTCGCCTCGACCCCGCTTGCTGGCGTGAACTGGGACGAAGTGACCGCCAAGAGCACTTCCGGCACCTGCACCAACGTGAACGGTACCTTCTATTATAACGTGCGCTACCTGGGTAATGTGCCTCTGATTTTTGCCGTGGCCGAGTCGGGCAATTTCCCGCAGGGCAATGGCAGTGTGGAGCAGGGGCTCGCGTTCTTCCCCAAGGATCGCCCCAAACTTACCCCGCCGCCTCACGAAGTGCGTAAGAACAAAAACCGCTTTGAGGAAGGCCTGAACGTGGACGTTACGCCTGAACAGGCCACCGCCACCGCTGATCAGCCTTCTGCCAAACCTGCTGGTGGGGCGGACATTCAGCCCGGCAGCAAGGACAGCATGCTGCTCAAGCGTAAAAATGCCGAACGCCGCAAGGTGCAGGAACGTCAACTTGCAGGTGAAAATGCTTCTGTTGACCATACACCCCGCACCGCTGCACCCAAGAGCAAGGAAAAGCCGCCTGTCGGCCTTGGCATAGCGCCTGATGAAGATGCCGCAACCTTGCCTGGCGGACGTCCCAGCCCCTTTGGCCCTAAGGACGGCGATGACGCTGCAAAGCCTGCCGACACTGGCAGCACAGGCAGCGGCAAGACCGATGCCCCGGCTGCGGCGCCAGCGGCAGCTCCGGCAGCCGCCAAGCCTGATTCAGCAGCTCCGGCAGGTGAAGAGCCAGCGGCATTGCCGGGTGGGCGGCCAAGCCCCTTCGGGCCACGGAACTGACGCATTCTGGATTAAACTTGCGCCGCCCCGAGGCGGCGCAAGTATTTTGGAAGATGTGCAACCTGAAAAGTCCGCATGCTGGCAAACTGTTTTGCCACGCAATTTTTTTGCGGCGGAAGATTCGTAAAGTTTTTTGCTAACTTGGCGGATTTTCCCTTTCAGGGGCAAAGGCTCAATTGTTCCTCTCAATTTTCTGGATGTTGTAAGGAGCCCCCAATGGCTGACATCACGGTTACGGAACACCTGCTGCTGCATCAAAAGCGTAGCCCCCAGGCAACGGGCCAGTTTACTGGTCTTCTGTACGACCTGATTCTTTCGGGAAAAAGCATTTCCCGTCGTATCGCCAAGGCTGGCCTGCTTGATATTCTCGGCGGCACGGGCGAAGTGAATGTTCAGGGTGAAGATGTGCAGAAGATGGATTCCATCGCCAACCGCATCCTGCTTTATCGCATGGAGCGTTGCGGCGCTCTCTGCGCAATGGGGTCGGAAGAAGAAGCAGAACTTGTCCGCGTGAGCAAGGAATTCCCCCGCGGAGACTATATTCTGATTTTTGATCCTCTGGACGGGTCGTCAAATATTGATGTGAACATCAATGTCGGCACCATATTTTCCATTTTGCGCAGGCCTGAAGGCCATACCGGCGAGGTTGCGCTGGATGAAGTGCTGCAACCCGGCATCAAGCAGGTAGCGGCTGGGTATATTCTGTATGGCCCTTCCACCATGCTGGTTCTCAGCACCGGGCAGGGCGTGCATGGCTTTACCCTTGATCCTGGTGTGGGCGAATTTTTGCTGTCGCATCCTGATATGCGTATTCCTGAGCAGGGCCATATTTACTCGGTCAACGAAGGCAACTGGAAAAAATGGGATGCGCCAGCCCGCGATGCCGTCAACTGGTTCCACGGTTGCGAAACTTCGGACGGCAAGCCTTATTCTTCGCGTTATGTGGGCGCGCTTGTGGCCGACTTTCACCGCACGCTCATCAACGGCGGTATCTACATGTATCCGCCCGATGCCAACAAGCCCAATGGCAAGCTCCGCCTGATGTGCGAGGCCAACCCCCTGGCTTTTCTCGCAGAACAGGCTGGCGGCAAGGCGAGCGACGGGCATGGCCGCATTCTTGAGAGAGTGCCGGACAAGCTCCATGCGCGTACCCCCCTGTACATCGGCTCGACGCTGGATGTAGAGGCTGTGGAAAAAATTTACGCCCGTCACGCGGGCAGATAGTTTTTGCGGCAGCCTAGCGTATTTGCGCGGCTGCCTTGTTGTACCGGCCTCTGACCGTATATGGCGAACCACATGTTGTGTTTGGGAATTGAAAGTTCTTGCGATGAAACCGCATTGGCGCTGGTTGAAAACGGGCGGCTTGTGGATGCCGTGCTTGCCAGCCAGGCCGATGTGCATGCCCTGTTTGGCGGCGTGGTGCCGGAACTTGCCTCGCGCGAGCATTACCGCTTTGTGGGCGCGCTGTTTGACGAACTGATGCGGCGTAGCGGCAAGGCCAATTCTGATATTGATCTTGTGGCGGCGGCTCGTGGCCCAGGTCTGCTTGGCAGTCTGCTGGTGGGCGTTGCCTTTGCCAAAGGCTTGGCCCTAGGTCTTGGCAAGCCCTTTCTTGGGGTCAATCACCTGCACGCGCATCTTCTGGCAGTCGGGCTGGAGCAGAAATTGCAATTTCCAGCCCTTGGTCTACTGGTATCGGGTGGGCATACGCACATCTACAGGCTTGAATCTCCATGGGATTGCCGCCTTCTTGGGCGCACTCTTGATGATGCCGCTGGTGAAGCTTTTGACAAGGTTGGCAAATTCCTGGGGCTGGCTTATCCTGGCGGCAAGCTTATGGATGCCTTGGCCCGTGCAGGGCGTGCCACGCCAGCCATGTTTCCCCGGCCTTATCTTGATAATGACAATCTGGATTTCAGCTTCAGCGGCCTCAAGACCGCAGCAACCGGGCTTGCCGCACATCAGTTGGCGGGGCAGGAATGGCCGCGTCCGCTGACAGACATTGCCCATGCGCCGCAAGCGCTTAAAGATTATTGCGCTTCATTCAATCTGGCTGTTGTGGATACCTTGTGCGCCAAGATGGTTCGGGCGCTTGACCGCAACCCGGACGTTACAACACTGCTGATGGCTGGTGGGGTTGCCTGCAATTCACTGCTGCGTGAGCGAATTGAACAGCTTATGCAAGGCAGGGGAGGCCAGGCTTATATTCCCGGCCCTCTATTGTGTACCGATAATGCCGCAATGATTGCTCATGCTGGCTGGCTCTTGGGAGCACGGGGTTTCAGCCATGATCTGCGCATGGAAACCATACCCCGTGGTAAAATCATTCCTGATGACATGTTGTGCAGCTTGTGCTGAAAGTGTCAAGAGGCCATGCAAAACAAGAGATTGTCTTGACAGAGAGCACATTGGTATCTACTCTTAGTCAATACAGAAGCATACACTTTAAATGCGCTTCTGTTCGCGTCACAGGCCAATAGTGGCCGTGGAGCGATACAAAGCAACGTAAGGAGATAGTTATGGCTGAACAGGTCACTGACGCCACCTTTGAAAGCGTTGTGCTCAAGTCTGATCTTCCGGTTCTGCTCGATTTTTGGGCTCCCTGGTGCGGTCCTTGCCGCGCTGTTGGCCCCATCATCGACGAACTGGCCACTGAGTATGATGGCAAGGTGCGTGTCGTAAAAATGAACGTGGACGAAAATCCGGCCACGCCCACCAAGTTTGGCATCCGCGCTATCCCGACTCTTGTCCTTTTCAAAAAGGGTGAAACGGTAGAGCAGATCACCGGAGCTGTCACAAAGGCTGCCCTGAAAGACCTTATTGATACAAAGGCTCTGGCATGAAAGAATATGATGCCGTAGTTATAGGCAGCGGCCCCGCTGGCATTACGGCAGCAATGTATCTGGCCCGCTCTGGTTGCTCGGTGTTTATGCCCGAGCAACTGGCAGCGGGAGGCCAGATTCTGCAAACAGAGGCCATGGAAAACTATCCCGGTTTTCCCAAGGGCATCAAGGGTTACGAGCTGGCGGATCTTTTTGAAGCGCACCTGACCGGCCTTGATGTTGACCGGAAGGCTGCTTCTGTTGAATCCGTAACCGGTTCGGCTGGGCGTTTTGCTGTTCGCGCTGGCGGCATGGATTATATCGGCAAGACTGTCATTGTTTGTTCCGGAGCGCACCACAAGCCGCTTGGGCTTGAAGGCGAGGATCGGCTGCGCGGCCACGGCGTTTCCTATTGCGCCATCTGCGACGGCAATTTCTTTCGCAATCAGACCGTGGCGGTTGTAGGCGGTGGTAATTCGGCGTTGGAAGAGTCGCTTTATCTTGCAAAGATTGTGGGAAAGCTCTATCTTATCCATCGCCGCGATGAATTCCGCGGGCACAAGATTTATCAGGATAAGCTTGACGCCTATGGCGACAAGATTGAGATCCTGCGCAGCAGCGTTGTGAGCCGTTTGCACGGCGAAAACGAGCTGACAGGTCTGACGGTTAAGGAACTGAAGACCGGAGAGGAACGCCATTTGCCCGTAGACGGGCTTTTCGTCTACGTGGGATATGAACCCTCCACCGGCTTTTTGCCCGCAGAGGTCGTACGTGACGCGCAAGGTTTTATTATCACCGATACGGAAATGCGTACCAGCATTCCGGGCGTTTTTGCAGCCGGTGATATTCGCTCCAAACTTTGTCGTCAGGTAATCACTGCCGCCGGTGACGGCGCAACTGCCGCGCAGGCGGCGTTTGTATTTTTGGAACAGCTCCATGCATAAAAAACTGCTTCGCTCCATTTTGCTTGTCATAAGCATGTTTGCGGTTTCCGGTTGCGGCATCATTGATATGATCTACCTGCCGCCGGCGGAAGACACCGCCCAGGAGGTTTTTGAAGCCGCCAATGACGCCATGAGTGAGAAAAACTACGTGCGCGCCGTGGAGCTGTACAACAAACTTCGCGATACGTATCCCTTCAGCCCGTACACGGTTGATGCGGAACTGTCGCTAGCAGATGCCTACTTCCTTGACGAGGAATATGAGCTTGCTGCCGAAACCTACAAGGATTTCGAGTCGCTGCATCCTCGCCACGAAGCCATTCCCTATGTTCTGTACCAGACTGGCATGTCGCTCATGAAGCAGTTCCGCTCCATCGACAGGGCCACCACAGAACTCAAGGAAGCTTACGACTACTTTGACCGCTTGCGTCAGACCTTCCCCGACTCTCCGTATTCCAAGAGCGCGGAAGAGCACATGCGCACGTGCCGTCAGCTTATGGCCGAACACGAACTGTATATTGCCGATGTGTTCTGGCACATGAAAAAGTATGGCCCGGCCTGGCATCGTTATGAATACATTATGAAAAGCTTCAAGGATGTGCCTGAAGTTGCCGATCATGCCCAAGAGAAGAGCCTCGCTGCCTATCACAACTATCGTGAGGCGCAGTCGCAGGAAGTTCGCGAAAAGCGTGAAGGCAGCTGGAAGCAGTGGTTTACCTGGCTGTAACAATCCGTAACGGTTTTTCCTGAAGGTTGTCAGATTATTACAAACCGGCTGTTTTGCAAAAAACAGCCGGTTTGTGTCACATAACCCCATTGCATTTTTTCTGAATACGCTTGCAATCAGCGCGTTTCGCGCGCCAACCTCTGCAAGTTCCGTATATTTAATCCTTCTGCAGGAAACGTACTATGAACGTTATGGATAAAGGCGCCAGCGAAAAAAGCCGCGCAGCCATGTTGTCGCTGCTCGCGGCACTGGGGCTTACCAGCATCAAGCTTGCGGTCGGCTTGTATACCAACAGCCTTGGCATATTGTCTGAAGCACTGCACAGCGGGCTTGATCTGCTGGCGGCAGCCCTCACCCTTGCAGCGGTGAGAATTTCAGCCAAGCCTGCTGATTCACGGCATCCATACGGGCATGGCAAGGCCGAAAATCTTTCTGCTCTGGCGCAGACGGTGCTTTTGTTCGCCACCTGCGTGTGGGTGGTGTACGAGGGCGTTCAGCGCCTCACGTCAGGCTCAAGCCCTGTTGTGCCTTCGCTTTGGGGTGTTGGCGTCATGGCGATTTCCATGGCCATTGACATCAACCGGGTCCGTGTTTTGCGGCGGGTTGCCAAAAACTTCAACAGTCAGGCTCTAGAAGCTGATGCCCTGCATTTTTCCACAGATATTCTTTCTTCTGCCGTGGTGCTTGTGGGTGTGCTGGCTGTATGGCTTGCACAGGCTCTGCAACTGCCCGAACCCATAAGCCGCGTACTTTCGCAGGCCGATACGGTGGCGGCTTTGCTTGTGGCTGCGATTATTTTTCGGGCAAGCATGCATATGGCCTCGGATGCCGTGAATATGCTGATGGATTCCGGTTCATCACAGGCGAGTGAAGCCATTGTGGTCGCTGTGCGAAAAATCGCGGGTATTTCAGAGGTCACGCGGGTGCGAGTGCGCACCAGCGGGCCGCAAAGCTTTGTGGATTTGACTGTGGGAGTTGCACCAGGGCTGAAGGTCAGCGATGGACATCGCCTTGCGCATGAGGCTGAGGAAGCCGTTGCAGGCGTTTTGCCCGGTGCGGACGTGACTGTGCATGTTGAGCCGCGCAAATCGTGCCGTATTGATGAAAATAATCCCTTTGCCTTGGTGCAGGTTGCCGCATCCGAGCATGGGCTTGCGGTTCATGATGTGCATATTTTGAGCGCTGACAGTGCCTGCCATATTGAGCTGCACGTTGAACTGCCGGGTCAGATGCCCTTTGACCGGGCGTATGCGCGGGTCAAGGCTTTTGAAGACAGCCTGCGGGATGCCTTGCCAGGTGTTGAAATCGTCAGCCACATGGAACCCAAGGCCCCAAGCGCCGCGCTGGAACCGGGGGCTTCGGTATCTGTACCTTTTTCAGAGATGGCCTGGAGTGAAATCAAGGCAGCAGTAGAGAATGAGCCTCTGGCGGCCATGCCGCACAAATTTTCTACCTATGTGCTGCCGGAGCAGGGGGTCTGCATTTCATTTCACTGCAACGTGAGTGTGGGGCTGTCTGTGGAAGAGGCGCACAACGTCTGTACGCGCCTTGAAAAGCGCATTCGTGCCGCAGTGCCCCAGCTGGGCCGCTTGAGCATCCATATGGAACCGGCAGTGGTGTCAAATACCCCTGCGGCGTAACAGCCTCAGCGCATTTGCCTGCATGTGGCTTTGAAAGCCACAGCGCAGCTACCAGGTAGCGCAACTGGCTGCCGATCTGATTTCTGATTACGGCGCTGTTATGCTCAGCGCCGTAATCAGTTCTCTTTTGGGGGATTCCGCTCCGTGAGCGGGCTTTGCAAGAAAGCAGAGCAGGCAGATATTCCTGCTGTGATCAATTCTGGCTTTAAGCCTGTTCCTGCGGCCCCGGCTCAGGAGTCGTACCGCTCTGTTGTTCAGCTTCCGCGTCAGCGGCATCAAGTGTGCCGGGGGCAACGCGCTGGGGAACCGCTGTTTCCACGAGCGCGCGCCAGAGGTTATCAATGCCGTAACGGTTGCTGGAAGACGTGACGATGGGGCGGGTTCCCAGCAGCTCTTGCCATTCATTTTGGCGGTTGGCGCGCTCCCGTTGGCTGCACTTGTCTGCCTTGGTCAGCACGGGCACAATATTCAGGCCGTTGGTGCGGGCAAAGGACGCCAGATTTTTGTCGAGCTTCTGGGGTTCAAGGCGGCTGTCGAGCAGCAGGGCCAAGGCCTTGAGGCTTGCGCACTCCACCAGATACCGCTCAAGCAGTCGCGCCCATTTTTCGCGCTCCGTATGGCTTGCGCGGGCATAGCCGTAGCCCGGCAGATCAACGAGATAAAAGTCATGGGGCGTCACTCGGTAATAATTCACCGAGCGGGTTTTCCCGGGAGTGGAGCTGACTTTTGCCAGTTTTTTGCGGCCAGCCAGCGCGTTGATAAGCGATGATTTACCCACATTGGAGCGCCCCGCAAGGGCTATCTGCGCCTCGGGCAGTGATATGAGCTGCTCAAGAGTATAGGCTGTAGTTTCAAGGGTAAGAACGGGATTCATAATAAACCTCATGTGATACTTTAACTTTGTGTCTTGACAAGCAAGCATCTTTCAGCAAATATTTTTAATTCAGGGCTGACATTTTCAGCCAACTTCCGTATAAGGTAGCCGCTCTTGCCGCAGTTGGCAAATGATCGGCCTTACGCCCGTTTGCGCCATTTTGCGGCGACATGTTAGGAGGACAAATGTATTCTACCACAGACTTTCGCAAGGGTCTGAAGATCGAAGTCGAAGGCACCCCTTACGAAATCGTTGATTTTCAGCATTTCAAGCCCGGCAAGGGTGGCGCTATGGTTCGTACCAAGCTGCGCAACATCCTTACTGGCCGCATGCAGGATATAACCTTCCGTTCCGGTGAAAAGGTCAACAAGCCCGATCTGGAAACCCGCGACATGCAGTTTCTGTATCGTCAGGACGATGACCTTATCTTCATGGATATGACCACCTACGAACAGCTCCAGATGCACATCACCACAACTGATGGCAAGGAAGGCTTTCTTAAGGACGGTCAGGAATGCCGCGTGCTTCTGTACAAGGGCAGCCCCCTTGATATCGACATCCCGCTGAGCCTTGTGCTTGCGGTTGTTGAAACCGAGCCAGGCGCCAAAGGCGACACTGTCAGCAACGTCACCAAGGCTGCCAAGCTTGAAACCGGTATTTCGGTTCAGGTGCCCATTTTTGTCAACGAAGGCGATCGCATCAAGGTTGACACGCGCACCAAGGAATACCTGGGCCGGGAATGATGACCGGTTCGGGAGGGTAGCCCTACGGACGCCCATAAATTCAGCCGCGAGCTTCTTGGCCTTTTTCTTATCTTCTGGGCGCTGTTGCTTTTGCTCAGCCTGCTCAGTTTTGACGCCAACGACCCCAGCCTTAACCATGTGGTCAGCGGTGTTGTCAAGGTAAAGAACAAGGCGGGCCTTTTCGGCGCGTACACTGCAGGTTTTCTTAACGATGTGTTTGGCGTGGCCGCCTATCTCTGCCCACTGGTTTTCGGTGCGCTGGGGGCGGCCTACGTTTCTCCTTCGTACAGCCTGCACTGGTCGCGCTGGCTTGGCTTCTTTTTGCTCACCGTCTGCCTGCTTGTCATAGGTTCCGCTTCAGATATCACCCTTGGCGACATGTGGGGTGGAGGCATGGTGGGTAATGCCCTGCACCTCAATGCCAGCCGTTATCTGAGCCCGGGCGGTTCTGCCCTGGTGTGGATATTTGTGGCGCTTGTGGGCATGCAGCTCGCGGGCAATATTTCATGGTTCAATGTGGCGGCGCGTGTGCTGCACTGGGCGCAGGCGCGGCTTGCCGCCCGTGCGGGCACCGCAACCGGCCCTGTTGTTGCAGAAAGCCCAGCAGAGGGCGAAGAGGGCAAGCGGCGATGGTCGCTGCTTGATCTGCGCCTGCCGTCCATGGAGTTCTGGAAGCGCTGGCGCGACCGCCTTGGCAACATTCAGCCTACTGCTGACTCGCTGCCTGATGTTTTTGAAGAACAAAAGACCAGAGCGGCCCGACCGCAGGCCAATGAGCCAGCAGCGCCACGCCCGGCAGCACAGGTGGATGCTGACGATCCCTTTGCCGTGGCGGTAGACATCAACGGCATGCCCATTTCGCCTGCTGTTTCTGCAGGTGCGGCCTATGCGGACGAGCAGGGGAGCATTGCTCCGGTCCATGATCCGGTGCATGATGCGGCTCATGATTTGCCTCAGGATGACGCGGCGCATGCTGCCTCGCCCGCCGTTTCTGCACCGAGCACCGGCGGTAAGGCTGCAAGTGCTGCCGCCCCCATTGCCGAAGCCCCCAAAAAACAGGGCGGCCTGACTGGGTTGCTTTCTGGCATGACAGGCCGCAAGGCCGCTATTCCGCTGCCGGGACTTGAACTGCTGGCCCCGCCTGTCAAAGTGCCGGGCAACAACAATAAGGAAGACCGCGAGGCACGGGGCAAGGCTCTTGTTGCCTGCCTCAAGGATTTTGACATCCAGAGCGAGCTTGTGCATGTCACGCCCGGGCCTGTGGTCACCATGTACGAGGTGCGCCCTGCCCCCGGTATCCGCGTGAGCCGCATCGCCAACCTCAGCGATGACCTGGCCTTGGCCCTCAAGGCGGTTGCCGTGCGTATTCAGGCCCCCATTCCTGGTACGGATACGGTGGGTATTGAGATACCCAACGACAACCGTGAAACTGTCAATTTCAGGGAACTTGCCGCTTCTGAACCTTTCCGCAAGGGTTGTGGCCCTCTGACCATGATTCTGGGCAAGGACATCGCGGGCAAACCCATCATGGCCGACCTCACGCGCATGCCGCATCTGCTTGTGGCAGGCGCTACGGGCGCGGGCAAGAGCGTCTGCCTTAACGGCATTCTTATCAGCCTGCTGTACCGCACCCAGCCCAAAGATATGCAGTTGCTGCTGGTTGACCCCAAGCGCATTGAAATGGCCGTATACGCGGATGAACCGCATCTGGTGCATCCTGTGGTCACGGAAATGAACGAGGCCAAGAACGCCCTTGATTGGGCCGTGCACGAGATGGATCGCCGTTACGAAGCAATGGCGCGCCTTGGTGTGCGCAATGTGGCCGGGTTCAACCAGAAGCTGGCCGCCTGCAAGAATGATCTGCCGCCGGATTTTGCCGACCTTGAACCTCTGCCCTATCTCGTCATTGTTATTGACGAACTGGCAGACCTCATGATGACCGCCGCCCGCGAGGTGGAAACCAGCATTGTCCGCCTTGCACAGCTGGCCCGTGCCGCCGGTATTCACATGATTGTCGCCACCCAGCGCCCCAGCGTGGACGTGGTGACAGGGCTTATCAAGGCGAACTTTCCGTGCCGCATATCCTTTCAGGTTACGTCCAAGCACGATTCGCGCACTATTCTTGATCAGGTGGGCGCGGAACATCTGCTTGGCCGTGGCGACATGCTCTTCAAGCCCAGTGGCGGGCGCTTGCAGCGCCTGCATGGCCCCTTCCTCAGCGATGAAGAAGTGCAGGGCGTGGTGGCCTACTGGAAGCGGCAGCTCAGCCCCTCCTACAAGGTGGACTTTGCCCAGTGGGGGCTGGACTCTGTGAACGGCGGCGGCAGTGGTGGAGGCGGCGATGCCGCGCAGGATCCCCTGTACGGCGAGGTGCAGGCCTTTGTGAGCGAGCAGGGGCGCGCATCCATATCGCTGGTGCAGCGCCGCTTCAAGATCGGTTTCAACCGCGCTGCGCGTCTGGTTGAACAGCTTGAGCACGACGGCATCATCGGCCCGGCAGACGGCAGCAAGCCGCGCGCTGTGGTCAAATAAATCAAACAGCACAACTGACGGCTTATGCCGTGGAGGTGTTATGCGCATAAATGGCATGCTGGCCCTGGCGGCCGGGCTTGTTCTTCTTGTGGCTTCCGCCGCGCAGGCTGCGGATATAGCGTCGACAATCCAGGCGCGGTATGAAAAGCTACGCACGTTTTCCGCCACATTTGAACAAACGCTGACCCATAAGGAAAGCGGCTCGGTGGAGAAAAGGCAGGGCAACCTGCTGTTTCAGAAGCCCCTGCTCATCCGCTGGCAGACGGATAAACCCCACGAAGAAACCCTTGTGGTAACACACAAGGAAATTTGGGATTATCTTGCTGATGAAGAGATTGCCTACCGCTACCCCCTGGAACTTGTGCGCGATTCACGCACCATCATTCAGGTCATCACCGGGCAGGCCGCGCTGACCAAGGATTTTGACGTCAAGGAAGCCGGGCAGGAAAACGGCCTCGCCAAGCTGCACCTTTACCCCAAGGAACCCGCCCCGCAGATGGTTGAAGCCCTTTTGTGGGTTGAGCCTTCCACCGGTTATATCCGCAGGGCCAGCATCATTGACTTTTACGGCAATTCCAACGATGTGCGTTTTACGCAGTTCAAGCCCGACACCTCGCTGAAGGAATCTGACTTCACCTTTACCGCGCCCAAGGGCGTGGAGGTTGAAGACCGCATTGACCGCAAGGTGCAGGAAAAGGAACTCTTTAAATAAGTTGCTCACAACGCAACAAAAGGTCGTGGGGTTCGCAAACTCCACGGCCTTTTGTTATTTTTATGGGCTAAGGCTACATGCACAAGCGCCGGAATACGCTCGGCGCGTCTTCGTCTACTATGGGAAAAGAATCCTGTAGCTCGGCTGGCACGCTGACAGGCTTGCCGCTGGTCATATCAATGAAGACCCACTGGGTTTCCGCTTCGGCAAGCAGGGCTTTTTCCTTTGCATTCCAAAAGACATAGCGACGCAGGCTACGGCGCGAAGCGTAGGAGGCAATCCACGTGGCGGCTGTTATCACATCGCCCAGAAAAGCCGGGCGTTTGTACGTGATGGTGTGCTGGCGCACCACCCAGCCCTGACCAATGCTTTCGTACCGCTCCATGGGCCAGCCGCAAACAGCGGAATGCGCAACAGCCACATCCTGCATCCAGGCCACATAGCGCAGGTTGCTGACGCGGTGCTGCATGTCGATATCATACTGCCCAACCGTGATCTGCTGCGTGTATATGTTGATCTGAGCCATGTGTCCTCCACATTTGTGATGACGCAGATCATACCCCGTGCAGGTAAAAAATAAAAGACACGCGGGCTTGCGGTGATTTTGTTTGCCTGTCAAGTGGCGCTTTGCCGTGGCAATTCCGCTGACGCTTGAGTCTGTTATTATTGCTTTTTACAAATCGTTCTTCGATCGGTGGATTTGAAATCCAACCAGGCGGACATCCTTGTTCGGATTGGCTCGGGCGTGTTTTTCTGCTTTTGAGCCTTGCGCAACATAAACCTGCTCTGGTCTGTTTTTCAGTGGTAGAACAACCTCCTGGACAAATTCTTTGCGCGAGCTGACAGGGCGGGCAGCCTGACCGGCAGGACAGACGGCCATGCAATAGCCACAACGGTAATTCATTTTGTACATGAGTGATTGCCACATGGATGCTGTCTCACGGTCTGAAAAACGCTGGCGAAAAGAATTCATGTCTGTTGAGCGCAACAAACTGTCAAGCATGTCCATAAATCCTGCAATATTATCCCGATAAGCGTGGGTCATGCAAGATGTGAAGTCAAAAGGTTCATGCCGTTGAATTGCACCTACGGGACATGCAGACAGGCATAGACCGCAGTTATCGCACGATGAATCGGGAAGTGGTGTGCCATATGAGTCGAGGCAAGTATCAATAAGCAATGATGTCAGGCGGATAAAATTTCCAAATTCAGGATGAATGACCAGCCTGTTTAGCCCCATGTTGCCAATGCCGCTTTCTACGGCCATGATTTTGTGGCTGACATTCCAGGTTTTTCCTGGGAACCGGCTCATATCCATCGGAAAGTCAGCAGGCATGACAACTCCGCGAACCCCAAGGTCCTTGAGGCGCCGCAAAATTGTTCTTGTTATACTGTTCAGAGAGTCAGTGGCGTGATGAAATTCGTCAGAAGAAATATGTCTGGCAAGGCTACGCATGTTCTCTGGGTTTAAATGAACAGCGATGCAAATGATGGTTTGCGTGTGTCGATACGCAGCGAGAATATCATCACGTTCAAAATCAAGTGCAGGTCGAGAAATTTCTACAAAACCAACATCATCCGCACCAGATTCCAGGCAGAGTGCCCGAATATCTTGAGCCGGAAGTTTCTGACGGCCAGATGGGTTCTGTTGCACAGAGGTATTGGCAATCATGGTTATCCCCATGAGTGGTAACTGACGTTGAAAATTATGGATTGCATGATGCCTTTTTGATCAGCATTGCAGCCATTCATTTGCCACACACAAGCTAAATATGGCATCATTCAGTTTGAATGTAATAAAAATATTGAGCTGTGCTAAAACATATGCATGTATTCATGGTCAAAAACCAAGGTGTTCGCTAACAAGCAATACGTGGATATCTGTTAATGGTGGCCGCCTGCTTATTATTGTTGTTATGTTGCAAGACCTTGTTTTGCTGTTGCAATCAATGCACTCCCCTAGTTTAACGCACGGGTTGGGTAATTCATATTTTTTATTATTCATTGGAGCTGCAATAGATCTGATGCGTTGTTCTGCATCTTCAATATTTTTTACAATTTTGTTTGTGCCGGCAATAACAAATACTGTCTTTGGGCCAAACATCATAGCTGCCACGCGGTTGCCAAATGCATCCCGGTTCATGAGCTCTCCTGTCAAAGTCACAGCATTTGTCCCACATACAAAAAAGTCTGCAGTCAGTTGCTTATAACGCGCGGCAACTACCTCCTCTGCGGATAGGCCAGGCTCATTATGGTCGTGTACCATGCAGCCCTTAGCTGCAAGTGCCTTTGCAATGCCCAATGTCTTTTCTGTTTTTGATCCGCCAATACCCACCGTGGCATGGTCTGGTATGCGTTTTAGAATATACGCAAGCGCGCTTGAACCGTCTTGCATGTACCTTGCTGTAAAACCATGATTTTCAAGGGCGGTAACCGTCCTTTCTGCCAGAGTTGATGAACGCCATAACTGCAATGCATCCATTGTTGTGCTCCCGTAGTACGTATTTTAGGTATAAACTATATTATTATGCTTATCGCACACGCCACAAGCATGATGCCCATTACGGAGTTGATTACAGCAGGATGTTTTTGCAAAATTTTTTGCAGGGCAAAGCCAGCAACAGTCCATGCAATAACCCCAGAACAACCTACTATGCTCAGAATTATTACGAAGGCTGATATTGCAATGCTTGAATTGTAATATGGGATTATGAAACCAGAAAATGCTGTTAATCCGTATATAATAATTTTAATATTAATAAATTGTAGAACAAATCCTCTTATAAAACCAGGGTAAATGCTGCTTTCCGTGCTAACCTGATGTGCAGGAAAGGCTACTTTCCAGGCAAGCCACAAAATGTAAATGCTGCCAATATAACGCATCCACTTAATAACATGCTCAGATACTGCCGAAGCTGAAACAACTGCCATTCCACAAAGAGCCATTACACATAAAAATCCAGTACAAATTCCTGCAATAATTGGACTACATTTTTTTAATCCATACTGATTACCTGCGCTGAAAGCCAAAATGTTGTTAGGTCCTGGGGTAAATGCCGTGATCATGGTAAACGTTAAAAAGGCTGACAATACGGTGGTGGGCATGTGTTCTCCAGCGGATTGATTATGAATTGCTTTTCAGGTGTTGAAATTTACGATAAAAGAAATATTCAGAAAAACAAAAATATTTGATTTTATAATTCTAATAAATAGAATATTCTGATGGAGGCGTGACAATGGACCTACGCAGCCTGTTGACAGTCAAGGCTATTCTGACCGAAGGCAGTTTTCATAAGGCTGCACAGCGGCTAAACTGTTCACAGTCAACGGTAACGTTTCAGGTAAGACTACTGGAGGGTGAACTGGGCGTTCAGCTGTTTGAGCGAATAGGGCGGCGTATGGTACTTACCCAGACGGGAAGAGAACTGTTGCCATATATAGAATCAATACTTGATTCAGCACAAAAAATTAATGATTACGGAAAAATAAATAAAAAACCATTCGGTGATTTGAGAATTGCAGTTGCGGAATCATTGCTTTCATACAAGATTCAGCCAATCTTAAAGAAATTTGTTGAATTTGCACCTAATGTAAAGTTGCTTTTGCAATCACTCAATTGCTATGATATCAGAGAAGGTATTCTTTCCGGAGACATCGATCTAGGCGTTTATTATGATGTCGGTGGTCATCCGGCTTCACTTGAAGTGCAGCGTATCTGCTCATTTGATGGTGTTATAGTTGCCTCGCCAAAACTATCATTGGCTCAACGTGATTTTGTCACACCAAATCAAGAAATTGATGTTGCATTAGTCATCAATGAATCCCGCAGCATTTACCGCGAAATCATGGAGAACCACCTGAGAAGCAAAAATATTCATCTGCGCAATACCATTGAACTCTGGAGTATAGAGGCAATCAAGCGCTGTGTTTCAAGTAACTTGGGCATTTCGTTTCTACCACGATTTTCAGTGGCCCAAGAAATAGCGGCTGGGATGCTCGTTGAGATTCCAGCCGCTATTTCTTCAAATGTTACAACGGCCATTTGCGTGCATCATAAAAATAAAGTTCTTAATCAAGGCATGGCATATTTTAAGCAACTCGTGCTGGAAACTGGATGTTTTCAGGACGGTACGATTTCTGCCCACGAATAACCAGCAAGATTGCTACACGCAACCCTGAACAAGGCTGTCGAGCACCGCTGCGGAAAGGTGGCGCGGTTGCGCCCGCAACTGCGGGTCAATGCCCCATTGTCGCAATACGTCCAGCGCCATGCTTTGGGCTGCTTCAAAACTTTCGCTGACCGGAGTGGACAGGGGGGCTGCCAGCGTCATGGCCGCCGGTTGCACGCCAATGAGGGCGCAGTGCTCAGGGGCTGTGCCGCGCAGGGCGGCGAGGCCCATCACTTCCGAAAAGCTGTTCTGGTGCGGGCCGATCTTTTGCGCTGTCAGGTATGCCGGCACGTTGTCGCGCAGCACCAGTTCGCCCGGTTCCAGGCCAAAATCAACCGCATCCAGCACCAGCAGTTTGTCGGCCCTTTCCACAAAGGTCAGCAGAGTTTGCCCCTGGGTGCCGCCGTCCACAACTTCCACATTTTCAGGAAAATCCCAATGGGCGTAAAGCCGTTGCGCCAAAAGTACGCCAAAGCCTTCGTCCCCGTACAGAATATTGCCAAGACCAAGAATGACGATCTGTTCCATGAGATTTCCGTGCACCTTTGCGGCTGTATTGCCGCTTTTGGCGGCAACAAACCTCGCGGGCTTAATTTGTTATCTGTTTGGCGGCCCGGTGGGCCGCCAAACATTACTCTCAGCTTACATCAGGTTGCTACTGCTTGCGGCGTTCGCGGAAACCGCTGAACATGGACGAAACCAGGGTGGTCTTGCCCATGATTTCTTCGCGTATGACCATGTACAGGTGCACGGTCACAAAAGTAATGAGCAGCAGCATGCCCAGTCGGTGCAAGCTGCGGGTCATCTGCCCGTTGCCGCCAAACCAGTTGTTTATCCAGTCCTGCACAAAGGTGAAGAAGTGGATAAACGGCACGTGGCTGTCCTGCGCGTACATGCCAAGGCCCGTGAGCATGATGACAAGCATGAAGATCATGCCCGTGCCCATGCCCAGCTGCGCCAGTGGGTTATGCCCCACATGCGCGGCGCATTCCTTGTTCAGGAACATATACCAGCGGATGTCCTGCCACAGGTCGCTCCGCCATTCCTTGCTCCATATGGGCATGATGATGAGCTCGCGCGAGTAGCGGTTGCCCCACACAAGGCCGTATATGTAGCGCAGCACTGTTGAAATGATCAGCACAAAACCCGCAATAAAGTGGGCCATGCGGGTGTAGCCCATGTAAAAGGTTTCATACGGCTCGCCAGTGACGGAAAGCCAGGGTTTGCCGATAATGTAGCCAGTGACAATAAGCACAATGACACAGGCAACCATAACCCAATGCCAGATGCGTATGGGCAGTTGATAAACGTATATGCTTTTGCCCATTGGCAGTTGCGGCAGAAGATGTTGTTCGCTCATGACGTTCTCCCGGCGGAAGGCTTGTATTCCGCGTCTCGGATTGCCCGAACGCTAGAAGCAGTTGTCTGTCCGCACCGACATGAGCTCTGATCCGTCCGGCCCGATGATGTGCGTGGAGCAGGCCAGGCAGGGGTCAAAGCTGTGCAGGGTGCGCAGGATTTCAAGGGGCTGGTTGGGAACCGCCATCTTGGTACCCATGAGCGATGCCTCGTAGGCGCTGAGCTGCCCATCGGGGCTGCGGGGCGCACCATTCCAGGTGGTGGGAACAACGCACTGGTAGTTCTCGATCTTCCTGTCCTTGATGGTAACCCAGTGCCCGAGAGCGCCGCGCGGAGCTTCCGTAAAGCCAACGCCGCGCAGGGTACCGGTGGGCCAGCTTTCGGGCTTCCACAGCTTGGTGTTGGCTGTTGCGCGGTTGCCGTTTTTGAGGTTGGCCACAAGCTTGTCGTAGAAGTAGCGCATCTTGTCGGCTGACCATGCCAGCTCCAGCGAGCGGGCGGCAATGCGTCCAAGGGTTGATTGCAGCACGGAGGCCGGAGCCTTGGCCTGACCAAGGAATTCATCAATGAGGCCCTTGATCTCGGTGTCCTTCTTGGCATAGCCCACCAGCAGGCGCGCCAGCGGCCCAACTTCCATCTGATGCCCGCGCCAGAGCGGTGTTTTGATCCACGAATACCTGTCGCGCTCGTCCACCTGCTTGAGATCAGTGGGCGTGCCCTTGATATTGGGGCCTGGGGCGTAGTTGGGTTCGGTCATGCCGTCAAAGGGATGCAGACCGGTTTTGCCGCCGGGGTAGGGCTTGTACCAGGAGTGGGACACGCATTCCTGAATTTCTTCAGGATTACGCAGGTCAACGGGCAGCACTTCGTTGAAGTTGCCGTTTATGATGGCCCCACGGGGCAACAGCAGGCTTTTGTCCGAGTAGTCATTGGCAATGTCGGGGATTGCGCCGTAAGCAAGCACGGAAAGCTTGGAAAGCCCGCCGCCTATGTTCAGCCAGTCCTTGTAGAAGGCGGCCAGCGCAAGGGTGTCGGGTATGACAACCTGTTGGGCAAAATCACGGCAGCGCTCAATAAGTTGCAACACCAGTTCCAGACGTTCCTGATTGATAACGTCGGCAGCGCCGTGCGCATCAAGATTCAGCGAGCAGGGTACGCCGCCCACCAGCCAGTTGGGGTGCGGGTTTTTGCCGCCAAAGATGGTGTGGATCTGCACCATGTCTTTCTGGAAATCCAGGGCTTCCAGATAATGAGCCACCACCAGCAGGTTGGCTTCGGGCGGCAGCTTGTAGGCAGGGTGCCCCCAGTAACCGTTGGTGAAAATGCCCAGCTGACCGGATTCAATCACGCGGGTGAGACGATCCTTGATGGATTTGAAGTAACCCGGCGAGGAATTGGGCCAGGGGGTAAGCTTGTGCGAAAGCTCCGACGTTGCCTTGGGATCAGCCTTGGCGGCAGATACAACGTCCACCCAGTCAAGGCCCGCAAGGTGGTACAGATGCACCAGATGGTCATGGTACATGAGGCACAGGTGCATGATATTGCGGATGATGTTGGCGTTGTCTGGTATTTCTATGCCAAGCGCATCTTCCACCGCATGCACGGAGGAAAGGGCATGCGTACCCGTGCACACGCCGCAGATGCGTTCAACAAAGGCCCAGGCGTCGCGCGGGTCGCGGCCTTTGAGGATGATTTCAATACCTCTGAAAATGGTGCCGCACGAAACCGCATTGGTGATGACATTGCTGTCGTCAAGGTTCACCTCGCAACGCAAGTGCCCTTCAATGCGGGTAACGGGGTCTACAACCACGCGGCGGCCCGAGTCCTTAACGGCATAACCCTGAGAAGTAGTGTATTCGTATGCCATGGGGTATTTCCTCAGTTGTTGGAGTCGGTGTCGGAGGAGTTCTTGGTGTTCTTGCTACCTGCGTGGCGCACCATACTGGCAACGCCGTGCACGGCAACACCCGCAGCCACGCCCGCCACAGCGGCAACGCCCACGGTTTCAGCCGTTGCGTTGGTGCCGAGATGCGGAATGGTGGTGATGCGGTCATAAAACGAGCCCTGATCCCAGAAGTTCTGTTCCGAGCAGCCTATGCAGCCATGCCCGGACTGAATGGGAAAGGAGACACCGTTATTCCAGCGTGTGGAAGGGCAGGCGTTGTAGGTGGTGGGGCCTTTACAGCCCATCTTGTACAGGCACAGGCCAGCGCGAGCGCCCGCATCGTCCCACGATTCCACATATTCGCCCGCGTCAAAATGGGCCCTGCGGTAGCAGTGGTCGTGCACGCGCTTGCCGTAAAACATTTCCGGCCTGCCCTGCGAATCAAGGGTGGGAAGACGGTCGTATGTAATGATGTAGGTCAGGATTGAACTCATGACCTCAGGGATGGCCGGGCAGCCGGGAACCTTGATCTGCGGTTTGTTGGGAAAGAGCTTGTGCAGCGGGGTAGCGCCCGTTGGGTTGGGGTGGGCCGCCTGCACGCAGCCCCACGAGGCGCAGGTTCCCCAGGCCACAAGGGCCTTGGCATGCTCCACGCCTTCCTTGAGCTTTTCGTAGAAGGGTTTGCCAGCATCAATGCAGTACATGCCTTGGCCATTGAGGGGCACGTTGCCTTCAACAGCGAGAATATACTGGCCCTTGTACTTTTTGATGGCCTCTTCATAGGCAGCATTGGCCTGATCGCCAGCGGCGGCCATGATTGTGTCCTGATAGTCCATTGTGATCATCGAGAGCACAATGTCTGTCGCCAGTGGGTGGGCTGTGCGCAAAAAAGATTCAGTGCAGCAAGAACAGGAAAGACCGTTAATCCAGAGTACGGGAACACGCGGTTTGGTAGAAAGAGCCTGCGCGATCGCCAGATCCGCCCCGGGGCCAAGGCCCATGGCAACGGCTGTGAGCGCACAGAATTTCATGAAATCTCGGCGGCTGACACCACGATTACGCAAGGCTTGTTCAGTAGTTTCGAGATGAGCCATAAGTACCTCGAGAAGAACATGGTTGCAGGGTGGTTGATGAATACCCGACACAGTTAATAGATATCAGTACTCCTTGCGCCTGTATATCGTTGAAAGTACAATATTTCAATGCAGCCTGTCTGACCTCCTTACATCAAAACAGATTTCTTGATGCCGGAACTGTTTAAATCCGCCATAACGCCGACAAGAATGTCGGTCTGCGTGCGCAGCTCGTTGAGAACTGAGGTCGCCTGATCCATGGCGTTTGCGGTGTTAAGGGCAAGCTGATTGATATCTTCAAGGCTGCTGTGGATGGTTTCGCTGGAGGCAGATTGTTCTTCGGAAGCTGTGGCGATGGACTGGGCCTGAATGGTAGAGGCGTTTGCCAGTTGCACAAGAGCCTGCAATGCTTCGCCAGACTGCCGGGCCAGAACCGTGACCTGCTCAATGGTTGCAGCGGATTGCTCCACATGCGAGATATGTTTGCGTGTTCCGCCCTGAACCGCATGGATGGCTTCTCCCACCTCCTTGGTCGCTGTCATGGTTTTTTCGGCCAGCTTGCGCACTTCATCGGCGACCACGGCAAAACCTCGCCCCGCATCGCCAGCGCGTGCAGCCTCAATGGCTGCGTTGAGCGCCAAAAGGTTGGTCTGGTCGGCAATATCGCTGATGACATCCAGGACTTGCCCAATGCCTTCAGCCTGCTGACCGAGCAGGCCCATATCGACCTTCATCTTGTTGGACTGCTCTTGCACCTGAGCGATTGCAGAAATGACATTTTCAACAACTGTGGAGCCTTCGCTTGCCTTGGTGTGTGAATTCTCTGCCGTTTGGGCGGCATCCGCAGCATTTTTTGCAACTTCAATGACAGTGGTGCTCATTTCCTGCATGGCGCTTGTTGTTGTATCAAGCCTGTTGGACTGGCTGGTTGCGCCTTGCGTAGAAATGCGTACCTGTTCCTCAAGGTTGTTGAGTGCAATATTGAGAGATTCCACAACGCCGTGAATTTTGTCTACAGCCGTTGCAAGGGTGCTGGCTCTTGTATTTGCTTCTTTCTCTGCCAGCTCGGCTGTTATTCTGCACTGTTCCGCCAGGTTGCCGCGTTCATCAGCCAGGGCATGCTGTTTTTGGGCTGCCTGAATCTGTTCTTTCAGGCGGGCGACCATTTCGCGCAGTACATCGGCAAGGCCGCCAATCTCGTCATTTTGTTTGACTGTCAGGACAGAATCCAAATCACCCAGCGTAATGCCTTGGGCGTAGCGCAGGGTGCTGCGTACCGGCCTGCCGATGGTGATGCAGATTCTCCAGCCCAGCAGAACAGTGAAAAAAGCCACCAGAAGCGCGCCAGAAACAGCAATAGCCAGTTCCTTTTGGGCTGAACGCACTTCATCGCGGGCGTTTCCAAGCAGTTGTTCGCCCCAGGATTTTTCCACTTCCATCAGCTTGTCAATGCGTCGGGTGGACGCGGCAAACCATTGCTGCGGGTCAGCTTCCAGGCTGGATTTCTCCAGGTTGGCATAGGCAGTATCGCGGAATCGCGTCACTTCTTCATCGACAGATTGCATTTTGCCTTGCAGCAGATTTTGCGCCGCCTTGCCGCCCAGCTCCGCAAACGAACGCAGATAGGTGTTTTGTGAGCTGACTCTGTAGAGCCAGTCGCGGTAGAGCTGTTTGCTGAAGGTTCCGGCAGAAAAGGCGGCGTTGAGCGTGGCCCGCTCCTGCCCGGCAATCTCCTTGCCGTGCAAAAGCTGAATGATTGATGTGAAGGCAAGGTCGGCGCGGGTGTTCAGTTCAGAAATGGCAGTGATCAGTTCATTGATGCTGGTATTGTACGCTGCAATGGCCTGGAGTGCGTCAATGCGGGCTTCTTTTGCGGCGGCTCTGGTTGTGGAAAGATCTGTAAAGTTTTGAGTGGACGCCGCAAATACTCTGGAAAGGGATCCATTTTCCATGCTATCCGCACCGGCAAGCACAGTAGTAAAATTCTTATAGGCCGAATTGGATTTGTCTGTCTGTTCTGTCAGTTCGGAAGAAAACTTTTTACCCTTGCTGCCCAGAAAGCCAGCAGTGTAACCGCGCTCTTTTTGCAGCTCGTGGATAAGTTCACCCGCAGAAAGGCTGACAATTAGCGAGCGCTCTATGGCTTTAAGGTGGTCAATCGTCTTCCAGCGCTGGATATTTTCTGCTGAAACAACAAAGAGAAAAGTCGCCATGGGCAATACGAGCAGAAGACTGAGTTTACGGGCAATCTTGATGTCGGCAAGCATGGTGGCTTCCTCCTTGAAACGGTTGTCTTCTCTATTTGCGGGTGCTGCACTTGCGTTCTATGGCATCTATATAGCAAGCTAATAATTGCAACTAATAAATATATTGAGATATTGCCAAAGGATTTAACGTTTGTAGTAGCATAATTAAGGCAAAAGACAATAACGTTGTTGAGAGAATATCAATCAAGTTACTGTTTGTATTAAATAATTTAATGGAAATTGAATATGTTATTATATTTTAGTTGGTTATCATTATTTATTTCACATTTGTTTAGTCAGTTAATGACAGTAGATAGCAGTGCAATAATAAGCAAGATATAGTGTTTATCGCTATCAAATCGTTTTTAATACATTCAAGTCTCTTATTTTTAAGTATAAAAAATATAACTTTCGAATAGTCCGAGCTGGTTTGGATTGGGAGGTATGGCGTACGGGGTGGTAGTGGCATATTTATTTTTTTTGTACTACTACTCTTCGTGTTATGATTTAGAAGTTCGTGTTCACAATTTGGGCCAGAATTGCAGTCAAATTTTATATCTTACTGACCTGTACTGTCCCGGAGGTTCCCGTGTTGCCGTTTGATTACCCGCCGCCTCGGCGCAGCAAGCGTTTATTTGCCCGTTGGTTGGGGTATTCCACCATTCTGCACGCTGTGCTCGCGGCATGCATGCTGGCAGGGGCCTACGCCTTGCCCCGGTATCTTCCGGTTCAGTCAGGCGGGGCAGTGATGGTCAGTCTGGCAGGTGCGGGGCGTTCATTGGCAGGAGAGGTGGGGCAGCAGGCGCAGGCTGCGAGCGGCATGGCTGAGGATGTTCCAGCTATGCAGCCCATGACAGAAACAGCAACAAAAGCCGAGCAAAAGGTGGCTGAGGTGGCTGTTCCTGTAAAAAAACATTCAGTCAAGCCGAAGCAGGCAGAAAGGCTCACTGGCAACCACAAGGCGCAGCCCTTGCAACACAGGCAGGAGCAATCGGCCCAGCCAAAGCCCCAGCAGGTAACTACAGCCGCAGGCCAGTCTGCCCAAACCAGCCTGCCAGCTCAATCTGGCGGTGATGGCGGTCAAAGCTCTGCCAGCAGCGGCTCTAGCTCTATGGAGCAAGCCACGGGCGTTCTGCAGGGGGAGGGTTCCCCCCATCCGCAGGTTGTGCCCTGGAATGCTCAGGGCGGGCCACGATTTTTACGGCAGGCTCCATTGCGGTACCCACGAGCTGCCCAACGCCGTAACCTTGAAGGAAAGGCGGTTGTGGAAGCCTATCTTGATATGCAGGGCAAGCTGCTCCGCGCCCGAGTGTTGCAGGCTGATCATGAAGATTTTGCCGATGCGGCGCTGGCCTGTGTGCAGTCGTCATCGTTCAAGCCTGCCCAGCGGGAGGGCAAAGCTATCCCCTGTGTGGTGCGCATTCCCATGCTCTTTGTGCTCAAGGGGCTTTAGTGATCAAGCCTGATTGCTCTGCTCAACAGGAGATGTCTGTTCGCTCCGGCATGCCTTCTTGGGTGAAAAGATCATGGCTGCAACCAGTATGGCGGAAGAAACCAGCACAATGACAGCACCCGGCGGCACAGCCCAGTGGAATGAAAGCCACAGGCCCGCAACGGAAGCCACCGCGCCGAACAGCGCGGCCAGCAGAAACATGCGGCTCAGGCGATAGGTGATCTGCAATGCCGTGGCTGCGGGTGTAACAATAAGCGCATAGATCAATAAGCCGCCGATGGCCTTGAGGGCACAAGCCACCACCAGCCCCATCAAAATGAGGCAGGCATAGTAGATGCCCTTGACGGGAATCCCCGCGGCGACCGCCGCATGCCTTTGCCCCATAATTGCCTCGATCTCCTTGAAAAACAGAAAGACAAAGCCAAACAGAAGCAAGGCCGTTGCGGCCATGAGTTGCAGGTCAAAGCGTGTTACCGTGAGCAGGCTGCCCCATATGAGGCTGAGGCCTTCTGTCCGTGCGCCGGGCATGAGGCCCAAAGCCAGCATGGCCAGGCTCATCACCACCGCAAAGACAACACCCATGGCGGTATCAAGGCTGAATCCGGGTTTTTCGGCAAGTGGCCCCACAGCAGAGGCAGCCCCAAGGCTGGCTGTAAGCCCACCAGCCAGCGGCGGAGCGCCAAGCCATAGGGCAAGCAGCGCCCCGGCAAAGGCGGCGTGCGAAACGCACATCCCCACCAGACTCATGCGCCACAACACCACAAAGACGCCCATTGCCCCGCAGACAGAACCGCCAAGCAAGGCCATAAGCAAGGCCCTTTGCAAAAAGGCATACTGAAAAAAATCATCCATATTTCACCCGCAGTTATTTGCTATGCAGGGTCGCCCTGCTTAAAACAAGGCCGCCATGCGCTCGCCGCTGTGCGCTATCTGAATGGGCACATCGTACAGTCTGCTCAAGAGCTCAGCATTGACGGCACCCTGCGCGTCGCCCTGCCAGAGCATGCCGCCAGCCCGCAGCATGGCAACCTTTTGAGCCAGGGCAAACACAGCGTTGAGGTCATGCGTAACCATAATGACAGTAAGGTTGAAAGCTTCACGCAGCGTGGCAACAGCATTGCAGATGTCCCGCTGCGCGCGCCAGTCAAGCGCGGCTGTGGGTTCGTCAAGCAGCAGTAGTTCCGGCTCCTGCGCCAGGGCGCGGGCAAGCGCGACCCGCTGCCTTTCGCCGCCAGAAAGATGCCCGATAGGGCGCTGGGCTAGGTGCTCAAGGCCAACGACTTCAAGTGATTGCATGGCAAGACTTTTTTCTTTTTTCCCCGGCCAGCGAAAAAGCCCCAGCCGCCCATAGGTGCCGCTGAGCACGGAGGCGAAGACAGAAAGCGGCATCTTGGGATCAAGGTCGGTAGCCTGAAAAACATGCGCCACCTGACGGCGTACCTCGCCCAGCATGTCTGGGCTTACACTTTTACCTTTAAAGTACACAGTGCCGCCATTGTGTGGCGTTAGCCCGTTAAAAAGGCCCATCAGCGTGGACTTGCCCGCGCCGTTGGGGCCGATGAGCGTCCAGAAATCACCCTTTTCGATGCGCAGGTTTATGCCGTTCAGGATGCATCGCTTGCCGTAGTGAACGCTGACGTTGCGCAGTTCGGCCAGGCACGGGGTCACGATTTTGCCTTTATGGTTTGCAATTGCGCCACGTTACGGCGCAACAGGCTGAAATAGTCCGGCGCATCGTCACTGGAGCCGGGAAAATTGGAAAGTACCACGTGCGTCACCCCAAGCTCCAGCGCCAGCGGTAGCCCCGCGTCCGGCCCGCTCTGATAATTATCCACCACACCCGCCACTGGGCTGTCTTTGACTGCGCTCAAAATTTCAGCCAGCCCGCGCGCATTAACGTCTTCAGCCCTGCCAAAGGTGCGGATCACGTCAAAGCCCGCCCATTTTACAAATTCTGCCTGCATGTATGCTGCGATGACAGGCAATCCCTGCGTGGCGGCAAGCACAGAGCGGCATTCTGCGGCAATGGCGTCAATCTTTTGCAGCCTTTGCTGCGTCCTCCGCCTGATAACCGGCGCAAGCCCGGGGGCTGCGCCTTCAAGCGCCGCCGCAATTTCCCGCACAGCCTGCTTTTGTATGTCGGGTATGAGCCAGCTGCCACGCGGGCTTACTTCAACAATAGCAAGCAGAGGGTTGCCCACAGCCTGAAGCATGGCATCGACCTGCTGCAGATGGCGCTGAAACGGGTGGACGAGCAGCAGTTTTGCCTTGGCGGCAAAAACATAATCCCCGGTGCTGGCATTTTCATGTCCAGGGCAACTTGAACCTTGAATCAGGGTGAGCGTTTCGCTTTTGCCATCAGTGAGGTCGGCAACAATATCTGAAATAAGCGAAGTTCCGGCCACAACGCGCAGCGGTTCTGCCGCCGTTGCGGAAAGGGGAATGAGGATCAGGGCAAGCCACAGAAGGGCGGAAAATTTTTTCATGGCGTATCCCAGCTATTTTATAGCGCAAAAGTGGAAGTGGTCTGGCCCTTCGCTGGCCTCAATGTTCGTAAAGCCAGCCTCGGAAAAGATGATGCGCATGCCCGTGGGGCAGGGCAGATGATCGCCTTCAACGGCGTGGTGGCTGTCATGAAGCTGATTGAGTTTTTCACGGCCATCTATGTGCAGCACATAGGCCCGGCCAGCAGGGCGCAGAACACGATAAAATTCGCGAGCGGCGGCTTTTTTGTCCGCCACGTGCGGAAAGGCCGAAAAACAGATAACCATGTCCACGCTGGCATCCGGCAGGGGCATGCATTCTGCTGCAGCCTGATATGTACGCACATGGGGAAAGCGCGCGGAAAGACATTTGAGCATTGCTGCGGAAGGGTCGAGTGCCAGGAATGACGCATCAGCCTCGGCATATTTTTGCAAAAACGGCTGTAGTACCCCTTCGCCGCAGCCCACATCCAGAATAACCCGGGCATGCGCCAGGGGCAGTCCCTGAACCAGCTGGTCAACCTGCCTGAGTTTTTCCGGCGGATAGTTGCGGGCCTCCCACCCGGTGGCGTGCGCGTTGAAAAATTCCTCTCTTTCAGCCTGTTGTGCAGGGTTGTTGCTCATGCTGCCTCCTGAAAAAGCGCCGCCCTGCATGCAAAGCGGCGCAATACTGGTTAGAACTTGAGGTCAAAACCAACCATGACGCTTGTGCCGGGCATGTTGTAAAGCCCCCGGTTGTTGCCGGAAATCTCCATGCTGTAAGCGTAGGGCGTGTTAAAAATGTTGTTTACCGCCACAAAGACCTTGCCTTCTTCAATGTGCATGTCGTCGGAGCTGAAGGTGTAGTCCAGCCTTGCGTTGAACACGTTGATGTCGGGCAGGCGGTTTCTTTCATTCAGTGTGGTCACGTTGCTGGAAGGCGCTTTGGGGTTTGTCGTCCGCATCCAGTTGGCTGCGTAAACATCCTTGAGGTACTGGTAATCACCACTGAGCTGGAAGTTATCAAAGAATTTCCACTTGAAGCCGGTTTGCAGGGCAAAGGCAGGCGTGTATGGCATTTTGCTTGTAGTTTCGCCATCGTCGCCCTTGGCCCATGTTTTCAGCCAGGTTGCGCCTGCAAAGAGCTCAAGGTTGTCTGTGGGCGTGACGCTGCCAGCAAGTTCAAGCCCGTCAATTTTGTATTCAGACGCGGACGAAGTGAAAAAGTCGCTGGTGGGGTTGGCGTTCCCGTACATATAGGCGCGCAGTCTGTCGCGGCCGTCATCGTGAAAGACAGTGGCGCTGGCCGTGAACAGCCCCGGTTGGGTGTGGCTGAGCGACATTTCATAGTGGTCCACCACTTCAGGGTGAATATCCTTGGTGTCCAGGCCGGAAGGCAATGATGTTTTGTTGGTCAGCAGGCCCTGGAGGATAACAGGGCTTGGATAGTTGACGCCCCGCGCGTAGTTGAGGCCAAGATTGGTGTTGTTGTAACCAAGTACAAGGCCAGCCTGCGGGGCGGTTTTGTCTTCAAAGAGGTTGCTTGTGTACAGGCGCAGACCAGCGGAAGGCGTTACGTGAAAGCTCTCCTTGTTGCCAAACATCTGGCTGACGGCAGCGTAGGGCGAAAACATCCTGTGCTGCGGAAATTCCCACGATGTTGTGGAATCTGTGGCATACGTCCGCTGATCGTTGCGCAGGTCGCTGATATCAAGATCAAAGCCGTTGACTATCTCGCTGCCTTCCCAGATGGAATAGGTTTCGCGGCCTCGCAATCCGTACAGATTGTTGGTTTGCACCGATGTGGTTGTGTTGGAATTTTCGCCGCGCAGATAAAACAGGGTGTCGTTGTAATAGCCTTTGAGGTAGCCATTGGCGTTGTTATACTTGTTGATGAGGCTCAGCGTGGCAAGGCTTGTCTGTGTATCGTAGCGGTCTGTGGTGCGGGTATTGGTAATGGGATTGTTGGGAACCTGAGTCTGGGCATCCACACGGTTGGCCATCATGCGCAATGACCAGTTGTCAGACAGGCCTATACCCATGTTGCCATAGTAACTCGCCTGGTAGGCGGCGGTGTGATCCTTGTGCCCCAGCGTGCTGACAAGGCTTTGCGCGGCGTAAATATCCACATTGTCTTTTTTTGCGCCCATGCCCACATTTTCGGCCACGGTGCCAAAGCTGCCGCCCTCTGCGCCGATGCGCAGTTCATAACCTTCCTTGGTCATGTATTTGGGAATAAAGTTCAGCATGGCATAACCGGTGCCAAAGCGCGAAGGCTGGGGGTATTTGTAAATTTCCATGCCCCCGAGGGCGTAGACCGGGATGCCGTCAGCCAGGGCCTGCCCGTACAACACGCCACTACGCGGCACGTCATCAAAAAAGATATTGATGTCAGGGCTGGGATGGCTTGCGCCACGCCCGCGCACATAGAGGCTCGCGCTGGTTTGCCCGCCGATGATGTTCTTTTTCTGATACATGACGCCCGGCACGTTGCGCAGGGCGTCATAAAAATCAAGGGAGTTCTGGAGACGGATCTGCTCTTCAGTCACCACGTTGTACTGGGTGCCAAACCGTGTCTGCACAGGAACCGTTGGCGCCTGATCGGCCACGCCGAAGGTGGTTACGGCGGGCAGGTCGTAGGCTGTCAGGCTGCCCTGCGTGAGGTCTGACTTTGACGCAGGGGCCTCCTGGCCTCCTGTTTCGGGTGGAGTCTCTGCCGCCCAGCCCGGCTGAACGCAAAGACAGTGGCCTGCAAGCACGGCAGCCGCCACAATTGCTGAAACCTTGTTCATTACACGTCTTCCTCCTTCTTATACCTGTCGCGCGGGGTGCGCGTGGGCTTTTCGCAGGGGATTGCTGCACAATCTTTTAGCGTGCTATGTAATATAAAAAAGTGTTACCACGCGGGCGCATGTATACAGCAAAAGGGCGCAATGAGGCCGCCCATCTTGTTAATTTATGTTATTTTTTTTAAAAATGTAACACAAACTATAGTTTGTCTGCGATGCAGTCAAGCTGGTGATACCATGAATATCTGCAAGAATGCCCGCGTGGTATGCTGGCAAAAAGGGGGGGATTGTCCCCGGCAGGGAAGCTGCTGGATCAGCCTCCCTGCCGGACTCAGGGGTATATGCTTGGCGCGTGGCGTCTAGAATTTGTAGATAAAGCTCATGTTGACGTTCCAGGCGTCCTGGGTGGTGACGCCGCCCATGCGTGAACCGCTTGTGGTGGTGTACCCGCCCCAGACATCCTTGGACTGGTCAAGCCACAGGGCAATGTAGTTGGCTTCCACCACAATCTTGAAGTTGTCGTACATCTGGTAGGTGGAGGTGACGCCAAATTCCGCAGCGTAGTCGCGCGAGGTCAGGTACAGGCCGTAGTAGTTGGCCGTGTTGAAATCGCCCATGCTGCCGGGGGTTACATCGGGGCGGAACAGGGTTTGCCCGTCCACATCTTTCTGCCCCTTGATGTACTTGGCCATGGTGGGGCTGTTGGTGCCGCCAAGCAGGTTGGCGTGGAGGGTGTGCTTGAGCTTGTCCAGAAAGCTCACGTCCTTGACCCGCGCGCCCACGCCCCAGGTTCCCACAAAGGTGGAGCCAAGCAGGGTATCGCGTCCAAGGGTGAGGGTGCCAAGCGTGCCGAAGCTGTCCAGCCCGTTGGTGCTTTCGTTGTTGGCTTCAATGGTGGGCATGCGCTCGGAGCCGTTTTTCACGTTGCCGTCATCGCCGCTCGTATACCAGCCGTAGATACCGGGCACACCCCAATCCATGCTGTATTCTGCCAGAAGGGAGCCGTACCAGCCCTTGCGGTTCAGGGTTTCAACGCCTGTGTCGGACTGCCCGTAGTTAAAGCTCCAGGCCAGCCGAAAGGGATTCCAGGCCACGGCTTCGCCTGTCAGGCCCGCCCAGAAAATGGTGGAATAGGCATTGGCTATCTGCCGCCCGACCTTTCCGTTACTGAGGGCATAGGTGGCGGGGGCAACGCCCAGCGCGCCCGCGCCATCGTTGTTCTTGCCGTAAAAATCATTGCCCTTGCGAAAGGTGTTGCTGCCAAATGCGCCCACAAGGCCCCAGGGCGTGATGTTGACGCCTTCAAAACGCAGGGGAGCGGTAAGGCCAAAAAGATCAAAGTTGTCCAGATAGCTCTGAGGAGAATTGTCATTGCCGGCCCAGTTGTCGTTGTAGGCGCGCGCCCAGAATCCTGTGAGCGAGAGGTGTTCGTTCACGGGCACGGAAACCGTTATACCTGCGGTGTCGGCGTCAAAGGCCTGCGAAGCTTCGGTCACATAGTCCGGCAAAAAGATGCGCTGTATGCCCATGCGAACCTTTACATCGGTTTGCGGCATGGTCCAGTCAAGGTAGCTGTGCTTGATCTTGATGACGTTGTTGCCGTCCGCCCCCAGTGCCGCGCCAGACTTGTTGCCGGCCTGCCCCCAATACTGGCGGCCAATCTCAAAATACACGGTGCCCGAAAGCGCTTCTGATGCCACGGCGTCAAGCTGAAGGCGTACGCGCGACTTGGACTCGAACTGGTCTTCATTATAACGGCCCCATCCTGTGGTGCGGTTGGCCTGCACGCCGTTGATGGAGCGCCCCCGTTCCATAAAGTTGCCGCCGCCGCCATATTCAAAATTCATTATCCAGACGCCCTTGGTCTTGAAGTCCACAGCTTGCGCAGTGGCGGCAAGGCCAGGCAGCAAGGCTGCGGCAGCCAGAAGCGATAAAACTTTTTTCCGCATCGTTCCCCCGATAGTGACGTAAGATTTCATATGGACACGTTTTGCTAATTCGTGCTACTGAATTTGCTTGCAACGGCGATGTTATCTTTGCAGAAAAAGTGCTACTACTGTCAACCCTAAATCTGCCTCGCCGCATGGAGCGCGATATGCGAAAAATCGGTTTTGTACTGGCGGCCCTGATCTGCTGCATGAACATATCCGCCTGCCAGAATGATGAAAAATCCACTGCCCAGGCGCAGCGTACCGAAATGGTCTACGCCAGCACCAAGGACATACGCATCATCAATCCCCATCTCTATTCCGGGGAAATGGCCGCCCAGAGTATGGTGTTTGAACCGCTGGTGGTGAACACCTCCGAGGGTGTGAAGCCCTGCCTTGCCGAAAGCTGGGAGATTTCGCCCGATGGCCGCGTGTACACATTTCATTTGCGCAAGGGCGTGACCTTCAGTGACGGTGCACCCTTTGACGCTGCCGCCGTCAAGATGAACATGGACGCCATTGTTGCCAACAGGCAGCGGCATGGATTTGAAATGGTTAACGAGATTGAGCGCAACGAAGTGGTGGACACGTACACGTACCGCCTTGTGCTCACGCATCCGTACTATCCCACCCTGGTGGAACTGGGGCTTGTGCGGCCATTCCGTATTATTTCGCCCAACTGCTTTATTAACGGTCAGACCAAGGACGGTGTTTCCGGCTATGTGGGCACTGGCCCCTGGGTGCTGACCGAACACAAGGAAAAGCAGTACGCGCTCTTTACGGCCAACAAAAATTACTGGGGCGCTCAGCCCAAGTTGCAGGCCGTGCGCTGGCGCGTCATGCCTGACCATCAGACCATCATGCTTGCCCTGCAAAAGGGAGAAATAGATCTGGTTTTTGGCGCAGACGGCGACATGCTGAACATGGATGCCTTTAACGCGCTGCAAAAAGAAGGCAAGTACGCCACCCTTATCAGCAAGCCCATTGCCTCGCGCGCCATCCTGCTCAATGCGCACCAGCCTGTGACCAAGGACCGCGCAGTGCGCATGGCCCTGCAATATGCGGTCAACAAGCAGGCCATTGTGGACGGCGTTCTGAACGGCACGGAAAGCGTGGCCGACACGCTTATTTCGCCCACGGTGCCCTATTGCGACCTTGGTTTACCTGTGCGCGGCTATGATCCGGCCAAGGCCGCAGCCATGCTTGAGGCTGCTGGCTGGAAGATCGGCCCCGATGGTCTGCGCGCCAAGGACGGGCAAAAGGCCATAGTGCGCCTGTACTACAATTCGCAAAATGCGCAGGAGCGCACCCTTGCCGAATACGTGCAGAGCGACCTGAAAAAGGTCGGCATTGAGATGAAGATCATCGGCGAGGAAAAACAGGCTTTTCTTGACCGCCAGCGCACTGGCGATTTTGAACTGCAATACTCGCTTTCGTGGGGAACCCCCTATGACCCGCAGTCCTACCTTTCATCGTGGCGCAAACCCGCGCACGGCGACTATCAGGCCCAGGTGGGCATGGAGCGCAAGGAATGGCTGGATAAAACCATCAGCCAGCTCATGATTGAACCGGATGAAGCGACCCGCAAGGCCATGTACAGAGAAGTTCTCACCTATGTGCATGACGAGGGCGTGTATATTCCCATTTCATACTCGCGCACCAAAGCTGTGCATTCCAAGGCCTTGCAGGGCGTTGGATTCGCCGTTTCGCAGTACGAAATTCCTTTTGAAAAAATGTATTTCGAGAACACACCCGCCCGCTAGGCAGCAGGCACAGTTCAGGGGCGCGGCTTTGCACAGCGCAAGGCCGCGCCCCATGCTCCACATATATGAAAGCATACATTCTACGCCGCCTTTTGCTGACAATCCCGCTTTTGCTGGGGATTTCCTTTGTTTCATTCGTCATCATCCAGCTCAGCCCAAGCGACCCGGCCGAGGTGGTAGTCCGCGTCAACGAAATTGAGCCCACGGATGAAGTGGTGGCGATCACGCGTGAGCAGCTTGGCCTCAACAAGCCTTTTCTGACGCGCTATGCGGACTGGATGTGCGCCGTTGCGCAGGGTGATCTGGGCAGGCGCTATGTGGACAACAAGCCCGTTGCACAGGAACTGGCCCGGGCGCTGCCCCCCACCGTGTGGCTGGCGCTGACGTCAACGTTGTTCATGGCGGTGTGCAGCGTGGGGATGGCTTTTGTGTGCGCCATGTACGAGGGGCGCACTGTGGATTACCTGCTGCGCGGGTTTATTTTTCTTGGCACGGCCACGCCCGGATTCTGGGCCGGTTTGCTGCTCATGTGGCTTTTTTCAGTCAAGCTCAACTGGTTGCCCACCAGCGGCATGCAGGGCGCAAGCTCGGTCATTCTGCCCGCAGTGACGCTCTCGCTGACCTATATTTCCACCTACGCGCGCTTGTTGCGCAACAGCATGGTGCAGAACAAGCAGAAGAATTCCGTGCTCTATGCGCGGGCCAGGGGCCTCACGCGGGGCATGATCTGGCGGCATATCTTTCGCAATTCGCTGCAATCCACGTTGACCGGGCTTGGCATGTCGCTGCCAAAGCTCATGGCCGGAACCTTTGTGGTAGAAACCATTTTTGCCTGGCCCGGCCTCGGCTGGCTGTGCGTCACCGCCATTTTTAACCGCGATTTCCCTGTCATTCAGGCCTATGTGCTGCTGATGGCCGTAATGTTTGTGGGCTGCAACCTGCTGGTGGACATATTGTGCGCTGTCATTGATCCGCGCCTGCGCGCCAGGGGGCAGGCATGAGGGTATGGCGGCGGCTGCGCAACGACCCTCTGGGCATGATCTGCCTGTGTTTTCTGCTTGCCGTGGTGGCGCTGGCCTTGTGCGCGCCCCTGGCGGCTCCGTGGGATCCCACGGCTATTGATGTGAGAAATAAATTTGCGGCATGGTCTCTGGCGCATCCCCTTGGCACAGATCAGCTCGGCAGGGACGTATTGTCCCGGCTTATCTGGGGCGGGCGCGCCACCCTGGGCTTTTCGTTGCTCACAATGGGCATAACCCTTGTTATCGGTAGCGGATTGGGCATTGTGGCTGGTTTTTGTCGCGGCAAGGTTGACGAAACCATCATGCGCTTTTGCGATGTGATGATGTCCTTCCCCAGCGAGGTACTCATTCTGGCCATTGTGGGCATGCTTGGGCCGGGGCTTGGCAATGTGGTCATCGCCAGCGTGATTGCCAAGTGGCCCTGGTATTCGCGCATGGTTCGCTCTGTGGTCATGCAGTATACGGACGTCAATTATGTGCGCTTTGCCCGTGTGGCGGGCTGCGGCATGTGGCACATCTTCCGTAGGCATCTGCTGCCCGGCGCGCTGGGCGAAATCATTGTGCTGGCAACGCTTGATACCGGGTCGGTGATCCTGTCGGTTTCGGCTTTGTCCTTTCTGGGCCTTGGCGTACAGCCGCCCACGGCGGAGTGGGGCGCCATGCTCAGCGACGCCAAGGACATCATGTCCATGTATCCGCAGCAGATGCTGCCCGCAGGGATGACAATCCTGCTGGTTGTGGCGGCCTTCAACTTTTTGGGCGACAGCCTGCGCGATGCCATTGACCCAGCCCACACGACCCTGCAGGGAGTGAGCCTGTGAGCGCGTTCAATACAGATTGTCAAAAGCAGGAACCGTTTTGCGGTGCAGCACCCCATGTGCCCGATGTCCTTGATGTGCGCAATCTGCGCGTGGTGCAGCGCGCAAACGGGCAGGAGCTTGTGCACGGCGTGAATTTTACGCTTGCCGCTGGGGCCTGCCTTGGCATTGTGGGCGAAAGCGGCAGCGGTAAAACCCTGAGCTGCCGCAGCATCATGGGGCTGTTGCCGCCCACGCTTGCGGGCGAGGGCACGGCTGTTTTTAACGGGATTGATCTTGTGCATGCCCCGGCGGAGCAGATGCGCCAGCTCCGGGGCAGCAGGATTGCCATGGTCTTGCAACAGCCCATGACGGCCTTTGACCCCCTGTACACCATGGGGGCGCAGTTTAGAGAAACCCTGACTGCGCATGGGGCATACACCGCCGGGCAGGCAGATGAGCTGGCTGTAACCATGTTTGGGCGCGTGCGCCTTGATGCGCCGCAGGAAGTTTTGCGCAGCTACCCGCACGAGCTTTCGGGCGGCATGCTGCAACGCTGCATGATTGCTCTGGCATTGGCCCTTGAGCCGCAGCTCATCATTGCAGACGAACCAACAACGGCCCTGGATGCGGAAACGCAGTTTGAGGTCGTGCAGCGCTTTATGGAACTGCGGGCACAGTGCAATACCGCCATGATCTTTGTTTCACACGATCTGGGCGTGGTGCAGCGTCTGGCAGATGCCGTGCTTGTGATGAAGGATGGCCGCTGCGTGGAATACGGCCCTGCGGAAACAGTGTTCAACGCGCCGCAGCACGAATATACGCAGTATCTCATCCGCACGAGGCTTGCGCTGACGCGGGGCTTTGAAGCCATGCTGGAGCGCGCCCATGCTTGAGGTAAGAAATATCTGCAAAAGCTATGGCAAGGGCGGATTGTGGAATCCAGAACCAAAGCCTGTGCTGCATGACGTGAGTTTTCACATCCCCGTGGGCGCGACAGTGGGGCTGGTGGGCGAGAGCGGCAGCGGCAAAAGCACGCTGAGCCGCATTGTTCTTGGGCTGGAGCGCCCAAGCAGCGGCACGGTATTGCTTGAGGGGCAGGGGGTGCCCCAGTGGTTGCGGCGCAATCCTGGCCGCATGAGCGTGGTTTTTCAGGATTACACAACCTCGGTCAATCCGGCCTACACCATCCGCAGCATCATCCGCGAGCCTTTGCTGGCCTGCGGCAGAGGCGCAGGGTCGGACAGGGCAGTGCTTGCGTTGATGGAGCGCGTTGGCCTTGCCGCGAACCTTGCAGACCGCTTGCCCCACGAGGTCAGCGGCGGTCAATTGCAGCGGGTGTGTATTGCCCGCGCCATCGCCGCGGATCCCCGCTTTGTGGTTTTTGACGAGGCCATCAGCTCGCTGGACGTTTCGGTGCAGACCCGCATTCTTGACCTGCTGCGCGAGCTCAAGGGCAACATGACCTATTTTTTTATAGCGCACGACCTTCAGGCCGTGACCTATCTGTGCGATGATATCCTCTTTATGCATCAGGGCCGCATTGTGGAACAGGCCGCAGGCACCGGGCTGGCTGGCGTTTCGCACCCCTACGCGCAAAAACTGGTGAGTTCGGCAATTCTGTTTCGTTCGGCCTGGAATGGCTGAGCAGTATTGATCCGGCAAAATTAAAGGAGTTCTTATGAGCCAATACGTTACAGACACCGCCTGCGCCACTCTGGATGCCATGTCCGTCCCCGGCCCGACGCTCACGGGCCGCATAGAAAACTACTGGTCGCGCCGGGCCGAAAGCTATGGCGAAATACGGCGTCATGAGCTTGCCTGTGAGAAAAAATCTCTGTGGCTGGCGGAAATCATGCCCCATCTGCCAGAGGCAAGGCCATTGCGCATCCTTGATGTGGGTACAGGGGCCGGATTTTTCGCCATACTGCTGGCAGAGCAGGGGCATTGCGTCTGCGGCGTGGACATGACCCAAGCCATGCTGGATGAAGGCGCGGTCCTTGCCCGGCAAGCCGGGTGCGATGTGGCCTTTCAGCGCATGGACGCCTGTTGCCTTGAGTTTGAATCCGCAAGTTTTGACGCGGTGATTTCGCGCAACCTCACCTGGACGCTTCAGGATGCCGCTGCCGCGTACCGGGAATGGAACCGCGTGCTGCGGCCCGGCGGGGTGCTCCTGAATTTTGACGCTGACTACGGCTCGGTTTCTTTTCTGGATCTGGCGGATCAGCATGTGGGCATAAATGACGACATGATGCTTGAATGCGAAAACATTCGCCGACAGTTGCCGCTCAGTTCAGAATCCCGCCCGGTATGGGACGTGCAGACCCTGCGCAACTCCGGTTTTTCAGACTGCTGGTGCGACCACGGCCTGAGCGCGCGCATCTACGCCCACCGCGATGAAACGTACAATCCTGTGCCCATGTTTGCCCTGCGGGCGATCAAGTAGCAGCCAGCGGGCGGGGCTTTGTTTGAAGCTATGGCGGAGGGAAATGACCGTTGCAGGGAGGGGTGACTGATGTGTAGTTCCGGCAAGGCAGGCTCTGTCAGCTCCGGTGCGCAGGCGGGTGTTACGCAGCTAACTACGCAGCCGTACAGGCAGGAATCGGACGCGCTGGGCACAGTGGATATTCCACTGTCGGCATACTGGGGCGTGCATACGGCCCGTGCGCTGGCAAATTTCCCACTTTCGGGCCGGCCCGTCAGGCCAGAGCTTGTGCGGGCAATGGCGCTCGTCAAGCTGGCATGCTGCCGCGCCAACGAGGAGCTTGGCTACCTGCCGCAGCCCGAAGCTCAGGCCATAGCCGATGCCAGCCGCGAGGTTGCCCAGGGCGGTCTGGCTCATGCCTTTGTGGTGGATGCCCTGCAAGGCGGCGCGGGAACCTCCACCAACATGAATATGAACGAGGTACTTGCCAACCGGGCCGAAGAACTGCTTGGGGGCAGCCTTGGCTCTTACGCCCGCATAGATCCCTTGCGGCATGTGAACCTTCACCAGTCCACCAACGATGTGTACCCAACTGCGGTGAGGGTTGCCGCCCTGTTTCTGCTCAAGGATCTGGAACAGGCCATTGCCGCCCTGCAATCTGCCTTTCAGGAAAAAGAACTGGCCTTTCGCCATATTCTCAAGGTGGGCCGCACCCAGTTGCAGGATGCCGTGCCCGTGACCCTTGGCATGGAGTGTTCCGCCTGGGCAGAATGCCTCTCGCGCGACCGCTGGCGCGTGTTCAAGTGCGCAGAGCGGCTGCGCGTGGTCAACCTTGGCGGCACGGCGGTGGGTACGGGTATAACCGCCCCCCGCAAATACATTTTTCTGGTGGTCGAAAAGCTGCGCGAGGTCACGGGGCTGGGCCTTTCGCGGGCAGAAAATCTGATGGACGCCACGCAAAATGTTGATCCACTGGTTGAAGTTTCCGGCATTCTTAAAGCTCATGCAGTAAATTTATTTAAAATTTGCGCAGACTTGCGCTTACTTTCATCCGGCCCGTCGGCGGGAATCGGCGAGCTTAAACTGCCTGCAAGGCAGGCTGGGTCAAGCATCATGCCGGGCAAGGTCAACCCCGTAATATGCGAGGCCGCATCACAGGCCGCTCTGCGGGTCATGGCCGATGACAGCGCCGTGACTCAGGCCGCATTTCTGGGGCAACTGGAACTTAACGCTTTCATGCCGCTGCTGGCGGATTGCCTGCTTGGCAGCATGCATCTGCTGGCGCAGGCCAATACCATGCTGGCCGAAAATTGCGTGTTGGGCCTTGAGGCTGACGAAGCCGCCTGCGCCCGGCATCTTGGCAGATCATTTGCCACGGTTACAGCACTTGTGCCGGTGCTTGGCTATGCGCTTGCGGGTGAAATTGCCGCCCAGGCGCACAAAACAGGGCAGAGCGTGCGCGCGGTGGTGCTGGAGAGGGGCCTGATGAAGGCGGAGGATGTGGACAGCCTGCTCAGCGCAGAGGCCGCAACCGCGCTTGGACACAGGTAGGGCATCAGACGGGTAATTTACGCAACCGGAGCTTCTGGCATGAATGAAACACCCAAAAGTCTGCGTCTGCACATAGGCATCTATGGTCGGCGCAATGTTGGCAAGTCTTCCCTGCTCAACGCACTGGCGGGGCAGCAGGTTTCCATTGTTTCCGACACGCCCGGCACAACCACCGATCCTGTGGAAAAAACGCTGGAACTGGCGCCCCTCGGGCCTGTGGTATTTATTGATACTGCGGGCATTGACGATGTCGGCGCGCTGGGCGAGCTGCGCAAGGAGCGCACGCTTAAGGCCCTTGAGCGCACGGACGTTGCCCTGCTGGCCGCAGAGCCGGGGCAGTGGGGCGAGTATGAAGATTTTTTTGTGGGCCAGTTGCGTGAGCGCAAAATTCCTTTTGGTGTGGTTTTGGGCAAGTGCGATCTGGCGGCCTCTTCTGCCGGGCAGCTTGGCGGGCTGGATAAGGACGGCATCCGCTGGATGAGCGTATCCGCCATGACAGGCAAGGGCATGGGGCAGGTGCGTGAAGCGCTGGCGGCCCTTGCGCCGGAACACTGGTTTGCAGAGCCGCGCCTGCTGGGCGACCTGCTGCCAGCGGGCGAGCTGGCAGTGCTGGTGGTTCCCATCGACCTTGGCGCGCCCAAGGGGCGGCTCATACTGCCGCAGGTGCAGGCCATACGCGATATTCTCGACAGCGACGCCTCCTGCATGGTGGTGAAAGAGCGGGAACTGGCCCCTGCGCTGGCCCGGCTGAACAAAAAACCCGCTCTCGTGGTCTGCGACTCGCAGATTGTGCTCAAGGCCGTGGCCGACACGCCGCCAGATATCCCGCTGACCACATTTTCCATTCTCATGGCCCGATTCAAGGGCGATCTGGCGGCTTTTGCCAGGGGCGCGGCTGCCATCGACCAGTTGCAGCCCGGCGATGCCGTGCTGGTGTCCGAAGCCTGCGGGCATCATCCTTCTGCGGATGACATCGGACGGGTCAAGATACCGCGTTGGCTCAGGCAATACGCCGGGGGCGACATCCGCGTGGATAATCTGGCGGGGCGGGATTTCCCCGACGATCTCAGCCCCTACAAGCTCATAATCCACTGCGGAGCCTGCACCTTCAATCGACAGAGCATGCTTGCGCGCCTGGGGCGTGCCCATGAGCAGGGGATTCCCATGACCAACTACGGGCTGGCTATCTCACATGTGCAGGGTGTGCTGCGCAGGGTTCTTGAGCCTTTTCCCGCTGCCCTGACGGCTTTTGACGCCGTTTCACAGGCCTGAGCGGGTAGTGCGCCTGAAATCCGGTTGCGGGCAAAACAAGCTAACTGTCTTAATTAACAGATGTTAAATTGTACGTTGAGCAAGATGGTTCCTTTTTGCTAAATAAAATGTTGTTACGTAATTGACAAAAGTGTTACTAGAGAGCAATCTGCTCAAAACACTGTGCGCACATGCCGTGCTGTCATAACTATAGCGGCAACGCTTGCGTGGGCGAACACGGCTGTGTGGAATCTTGTTTGGGTATTTTTTGCTTGTTCGGTGTTACTTTTTTAAATTTTGTAACACATTCTCTCAGAACATTGGACTTATCAGGCTGCACACGTGCTGGTTTGGCTGGCAGTGGCGGTTCATGGCACAGGATTGGATGGTAAAGCATGCGTCGCGAAGAAATACTTGATCTCCTGTTTGCACAGCCCTTTGAGGCGGTGTGCGAACGTGCCGCCCGTGTGCTGGAAGAAGAAAAAGGCGCGCACGTGCATGTTCGCGGCCTGATAGAATTTTCAAATTCGTGCAGGCGCAACTGCCGCTACTGCGGTTTGCGCTGTGAGAACGGCAATCTGCGGCGGTACACGCTTGCCAAGGCGGAGATCATGGCAGCCGCCACGCGCGCCGTTGCCTTGGGTGCAGACACCATTGTGCTGCAATCGGGTGAATACGCCATTGATCCCATGTGGCTGGCCGATGTGATTGACTGCCTGCGCGGCGGGCTCAACGTGCCCGTGACCCTGAGCGTTGGCGAGCATCCGCGCGCGGCATATGCCCTGTGGAAAGAAGCTGGCGCAGTGCGTTTTCTGCTCAAGCACGAAACCGCCGATCCATTGCTCTACGAGGCCCTGCATCCTGGGCATGTGCTGGCAGAGCGCATTGCCAGCCTGCGTGTTTTGCAGCGGCTTGGCTACGAAATCGGCTCCGGTTTTATGGTGGGCCTGCCCGGTCAGAGCCTGAACACGCTGGCGGACGACATTATTCTGGCCCGCAGGCTTGGGGTTTCCATGTGCGGGGCCGGGCCGTTCATTCCGCAGCACGACACGCCGCTTGGCGCGTATCCTGCGGGCAACGCGCAGCTCGCCCTGCGTGTGATGGCCGTCATGCGCATTGTCATGCCCTGGGCCAACATTCCAGCCACTACGGCCCTGGCAACGGTGGACGCTCAGGGCGGGCAGCGTAACGGCCTGTTGGCGGGCGGCAATGTGCTTATGCCCTCGTTTACGCCGTCAGCTTACGGCAGTCAGTACTGCATTTACGACAATAAGAATCGTGTGGATATGCTTGGCGCGCGCAAGGCCATTGAAGGGGCTGGGCGCAGCCACACCCTTGCCTGTTGGCAGGAGCCAGCGGCACAGGATGTTGTTTCTGGCCTTTTGCCCTGTGCAGCTTCTGGCGCGCCTCACGCGTCGGCCTAGGCTCGAATTTACTTGCAGAATCAATAGGCGGACGCAAACGCGCCGCTGTGAACAAATCAACCTGTTACCCGCCAGGAGGCTGTAATGCCGCGCATTGAAATGGAACACATCGCGTACGAGCTCAATGTGCCCCCCCAGGGCGCGGACGGCGACAAGATGTTTTTTGTGCAGATTGATCCCGAAAAATGCATCGGCTGCGATTCCTGTCAGGAATACTGCCCCAGCGGCGCCATTTATGGCGAAACCGGCCTCACGCACAAGATTGCCCACCCCGAACCCTGTATCAACTGCGCCCAGTGCCTGACCCATTGCCCGGAAATGGCTATTTATGAGGTGCAGACCTGGGTGCCCGAGCTGCAAAAGAAATTGCAGGATAAAAGCGTCAAATGCATTGCCATGCCTGCGCCTTCTGTGCGTTACGCGTTGGGTGAAGCCTTTGGCCTCGCCCCCGGCAGCGTGACCACGGGCAAAATGCTGGCAGCCCTCAAGCAGCTTGGATTCTCCAACTGCTGGGACACGGAATTTGCCGCCGACGTGACCATATGGGAAGAAGCCTCGGAATTTGTGGAGCGCCTCGGCGCAAAGCGCGATCTGCCGCAATTCACCTCGTGCTGTCCCGGCTGGCAAAAGTATGCGGAAACCTTCTATCCCGACCTGTTGCCGCATTTTTCATCCTGTAAATCGCCTGTGGCCATGAATGGCCGCCTTGCCAAAACCTATGGCGCAGAAAAGGCCAAGTACGACCCCAAGAGCCTGTATACCGTTTCCATCATGCCCTGCGTAGCCAAAAAATACGAAGGCTTGCGCCAGGAATATGTACAGAATGACCTGCGCGACATCGACGCCACCCTGACCACGCGCGAACTGGCCTACATGATCCGTCAGGCGGGCATTGATTTTACCAAGCTGCCCGACGGTCAGCGTGATAGCCTCATGGGCGAATCCACCGGCGGCGCGACCATCTTCGGCGTGTCTGGCGGCGTTATGGAAGCAGCCTTGCGCTACGCCTATCAGGCCGTAACCGGCAAGCGGCCGGAATCGTGGGATTTCAAGCAGGTGCGGGGCCTCAAGGGCCTGAAGGAATATACGGTGACCGTCAACGGCATTGAACTGCATCTGGCGGTTGTGCATGGCGCAAAACGTTTTGCCCAGGTGTGCGATGAAGTGCGGGCGGGCAAATCTCCTTACCACTTTATCGAATTCATGGCCTGCCCTGGCGGGTGCGTGTGCGGCGGCGGGCAGCCCATCATGCCCAATGTGCTGCAAAGCGCAGAACGCAAGGCCACAAGCCTGTTTGCCGGATTGAAGCAGCGTCTTGCCAACACCCAGCCCAAAGCCTAGAGGAGCACGCCATGTCTATTATTGCCACCACCAGACGCGGATTTTTGAAGGGAGCGTGTATTCTCTCCGGCGGGTTGCTGCTTGGGGTTCGCATGGCCAACAAGGCCTACGCCGCCGCCAAGGATTTCAAGGATTATATGAGCGATCGCTCTGCCGCTGTGTACAGTGCCGATTCGGCCTTTCCCAAGCGCGCCAGTCAGGACAATACGCAGGTAAAGGCGCTTTACGATTCATGGCTCGGCAAACCCCTGAGCCATAAATCAGAAGAAAACCTCCACACCAAGTGGTTTGATAAATCAAAAGGCCTCAAGGCTCTTACGGCTTCAGGCGAATACCCCAACCCTCGCCACAAGGAGTTTGAGGGTACCGCCTATCCGTACGAATAAAGCCACGGCCTTTTCCACCTGAGGGACCCCAAGACCCCTCGGGCCAGACCCACGGCCGACACGGTATTGCCCCCCGTGTCGGCCAGTTTGAATGCTGGGCTGTCCCTGGCCATTTATTCAGGTCATCTGGCAGCCCGCAACAGAGCACACAGCGCACACGGGCTGTTCGCATACGTAGTGCACAGCCCTATAAATAATTTTTTGATTTCGGTGAGATATCCAGTGGCGGAGCATACCGCCCATAGAAACGTCAAGTTTGCAGCCTGTATTTTCTCTTTTTGCGAAAAAGCAATTCCCACGGGATGTTTTTTCACCGTCTGCCTGTCGAGTTCTCTATGCCACTATGGCTGGTCACCCGCCCGCACCGCCTGAGAATATGGGTCTTGCCGGAGGTTTTTTTATGTACAATCCCCAGTCGTTGCGCGCAGATGAATTTATTGACCACACAGAAGTGCTCGACTCCCTGAACTACGCAACCGAGCACGCGCGCGATGCAGAGCTTATTGATGCCATCATTGCCAAGGCCGCCCTTAAAAAAGGCCTGACCCACCGCGAGGCCTCTGTGCTGCTTGCCTGCGAGCTGCCGGAGAAAGTGGAGCAGGTGTACAGGCTTGCCAACCAGATCAAGCACGACTTTTACGGCAACCGCATTGTCATGTTTGCGCCGTTGTATCTCTCAAATCATTGCATCAACAGTTGCGTGTATTGCCCGTACCATTCGCAGAACAAAAACATCGCCCGCAAAAAACTTACACAGGAAGAAGTGGCCCGCGAGGTCATTGCCTTGCAGGATATGGGGCACAAACGCCTTGCGCTTGAGGCAGGCGAACACCCTACCATGAATCCCATTGAGTACATACTTGAGTGCATCAAGACCATTTACAGCATCAAGCATAAGAACGGGGCCATCCGCCGGGTAAATGTGAACATCGCGGCAACCACGGTGGAAGAATACACAATGCTCAAGGATGCTGGCATCGGCACATATATTCTGTTCCAGGAAACCTACCACAAGCAGAGTTATGAAAAGCTGCACCCCGCAGGACCCAAGCACGACTACGCCTGGCATACCGAGGCCATGGACCGCGCCATGCAGGGCGGCATTGACGATGTGGGCCTGGGGGTGCTTTTTGGCCTTGAGGGCTACCGCTATGAGTTTGCGGCCCTGCTCATGCACGCAGAGCACCTTGAAGCTGTGCACGGCGTTGGCCCGCACACCATCAGCGTTCCGCGCATTCGCCGCGCTGACGACATCAACCCCGATGTGTTCGACAATGGCATCAGCGACGATACGTTTGCCCGCATCTGCGCTTGTATCCGCGTGTCCGTGCCGTACACGGGCATGATTGTTTCGACCCGCGAGAGCAAGGCCGTGCGCGAAAAGGTGCTTCCGTTGGGTATCTCGCAGATCAGCGGCGGTTCACGCACCAGCGTGGGCGGGTATTATGAGCCGGAGCCGGAAGAAGACAATTCCGCACAGTTTGACGTAAGCGATCGCCGCACCCTGGACGAGGTGGTGCGCTGGCTCATGGAGCAGGGCCATGTGCCGAGTTTTTGCACAGCCTGCTACCGCGAGGGCCGCACTGGCGACCGCTTTATGGCCCTGTGCAAAAGCCAGCAGATTTTGAACTGCTGTCACCCCAATGCCTTGCTGACTCTCAAGGAATATTTGCAGGACTACGCCTCGTCGCAAACCCGGCAGATGGGCCTTGCCATGATAGAGCAGGAACTGACTAAAATTCCCAGCGAAAAAGTGCGCAAAAAGGCCAAGGAATACCTTGCCGCCATTGAAAACGGCCAGCGAGACTTTCGATTTTGAGAGACGTTATTCTGAAGGTTTTGCCTGGAAGATAAAAGAATTAGGGCGCATTGAAGCTATCTCAATGCGCCTTTTTGTATGTAGCCAGTAGTGCATGAGATATTTTTTATCTGCACTGGGCTTCAACCTCTCAGTTTCCCGCAGTCGCAAGTCACTTGCCCCACAGTTTTTTTTTGCTGCGGCAGTGCCTGCTTGCCATTCAGGCTAGGGCAACCCGCGGCAATTTTTATAAATTTCGTGCTATTTTTATTAAAAAAATAGCACGAAAATAAAATAGCAAATTATTTAAGGATGTTTTGTGGTTCTAGTTGATCTGCTTATCACCAGTCGTAAAAATAAAATTGTTTTTTTCACTTTTTGTGATTGCACGCAATTTCAAACAAATGATTAATACGTTAATATGATTGAACAAAAAATCCCTTTAATTGTACATTTTTGAACAGAAGCATGTATTTTTTTTAACAATTATTGACACAAAGTTTCTGGGGGAGTAGTATTTAACTTAATTTATAAATTCACAAACAACTGTTGTTTTAATTGTTTGTGGATTGATCAAGTATATATTTTCGTAAATTTTATTCCTATTACAAGGAAAAATTTATGTCTAGCAGCGAACTTGTTGACATTGTCTACATAATGGCATTCTGCCTTGGCGGTATGAGCTTTGCTCTTGGGCCATTTGTAATAGTTTTTTTTCTTGCCCCTCGCCTTACGCGCAACACTGTGGGCAAAACCCGCCAGATTGTTGAGTGCGGCATTGACCCTATTGGCGATGCCTGGATCAAATTCGGCGCGGTATATTATATGTACTCGCTGCTGTTCCTCGCCTTTGCGGTTGATATTCTCTTTCTCTTCCCTGTTGCGGTTATCTACAACAAGGCTTCTCCCATCAGTGATTTCCTGACGTTCGCGGAAGTTTTTCTGTTCGTGGGCATTTTGTCCCTTGTCATTCTGTACGCGTGGAAAAAGGGAGTGTTCCAGTGGCAACGGAAAATATATTCGGATCGGTAGTCCACTTTTCGCGGCTGGATTCGCTGCTGGACATGTGCCGGGCCAATTCGCTCTGGCCCATGACATTTGGCCTTGCCTGCTGCGCCATTGAAATGATGGCCACCGGCGCGTCCCGCTTTGATCTGGCGCGTTTTGGGGCCGAGGTGTTCAGGCCGTCGCCCCGGCAGAGCGATGTGATGATCGTTTCCGGCACCATCAACAAGAAGATGGCCCCGGCTGTGCAGATTCTCTACGACCAGATGCCCGAGCCAAAGTGGGTCATCGCCATGGGCAATTGCGCCATTTCAGGCGGGCCTTTTGTGTACGAGGGCCAGTACGGCGTGGTGGAGGGCGTGGGCAAGCTTTTTCCTGTGGATGTGTTTATTCCCGGTTGCCCGCCAAGGCCGGAGGCCCTGATTGAAGGCATCTTGAAGCTGGAAGAAAAACTCACAGGCACCCGGCGCTGGCCCGTGGTAACACCCCCTGGGCTTCCCGGTCCTGCGGCGGCGCAGGCGGCCAAGATGCAGGCGGAGGCGCAAGCGCCCCCGGCACCTGCCGAGGATGTTGCGGGAGAGGGGGGTGCCCCCGTGGGAACTTCTGGGGGAACCTCCGGGGATGACAAGGCGGGCAAGGAAGCAGGAGGGCATACGTCATGAATGCAGAAACCCTTGGCGCACAGTTGGCGGCCCTGCCTGGAGCCAGGGTCCGCGCCGCAGATCATGCCGCTGTAGGCTATGATCTTGATGTGGCGCTGCCGGAAAGCTCCCTGCTTGCCGCAGTGGGCATCATGGATGGGGCGGGGTACTTTATTGAAGGCATGACCGGGGTAGACTGGTTTGGCGAATGCGAAGCTCTGCGCAAGGAGGCCGAAGCCAAGGCCAAAAAGGCCGCCGAAGCCGCCGCTGCCAATGCAGAGGACGCGCCAGATGCCAGCCATGCCGCCCCACCTGAAACCTCTGCGCAGGATCCCATACCGCAGGAAGACGAGCTTGAAGTGGTGTACGACTTCAACCTCTATGCCGCCCGCCATCGGGTATGCTTGCGGGTGCGCACGCCGCGCTCCAACCCGCAGATTCACACCATCGCCGAAATTTATCCCATAGCCCACTGGCACGAGCGCGAGATTCACGAGTTCTTTGGCATCGTCTTTATCGGGCATCCTTATCTCATCCCCCTCTTGTTGCCCGAAGACGCGGAATACCACCCCTTGCTCAAGGACTACAGCGCATGAACTATCTTGCCCAAAGTCCCACAGACGAGCGGTTTGTTCTGAACCTTGGCCCGCAGCATCCGGCTACGCACGGCGTTTTGCGCGTCAAGATGGTCATGGACGGCGAGTATATAGTGGAGGCCGAGCCCGTGCTTGGCTACATCCACCGCATGCACGAAAAAATGGCCGAAAACCGCACCTGGGCGCAGTTTATGCCCAATACGGGCCGCATGGATTACCTGCATGCCCTGGCCTACAACCACGGCTATGCCTGTCTGGTCGAGCGCGCCGCCTCCATTGAAGTGCCGGAACGCGCCGAATTCATCCGCGTCATCACCAACGAGCTGAACCGGGTTTCAAGCCATCTGCTCTGGTTTGGAGCTTTTGTGCTTGACCTTGGCGGGTTCTCTCCGCTTTTGTACGCTTTTGACGACCGCGAGCAGGTCCTTGATCTGCTGGAATCCGTTACCGGGTCGCGGCTCACATACTGCTACTTCCGCTTTGGCGGCGTGTACAACGATGTTGACGATGACTTTGTAAGAGGCACGCGGGCCTTTATCGCGCGTATGCGCAAGCGCCTGCCCATGTACCATTCCCTTGTTTCCAAAAACCTCATTATCCAGCAGCGCCTTGTGGATGTGGGTTTTGTGCCTGCAGAGATGTGCCGCAAATACGGCGCAACAGGGCCTGTGGCACGCGGTGCTGGCATTGCCTATGACGTGCGCAAGCACGAGCCATACGGCGTTTATGACCGCTTTACTTTTGACGTGCCCGTATACTCCGAGGGTGATTCCATGGCCCGCTACAAGGTGCGCATGGACGAGATCGAGCAAAGCCTGCGCATTCTTGAGCAGGCCCTCGACTATCTGCCCAAAGGACCGGTTATGGCGGCCAAGGTTCCCAAAACTATCAAACCGCCAAAGGGCGACTATTACCACGCTGTGGAAACGGCGCGCGGTCTTCTGGGCATCCGCGCCGTCAGCGATGGCAGCGGCACCCCCTGGCGGCTCAAGTGGCGCACCCCCTGTTTTTCAAACCTGCTTGTTTTTGGCGAGGCGGGCAGGGGAATGCTGCTGCCTGATGCCCTGGCGCTGCTCGGCAGCCTTGACCTGGTGATTCCGGATATTGACCGCTAAGGAACACAGCCATGACGTTTTATTCCGAAATGCTGCGTCTTCTGGGGTATCTTGTAGGGTTCCTTGTCTTTGTGGCGCTTAACGCGGCCTATCTGGTATGGGTCGAGCGCAAGGTGGCAGGGCATATACAGCGGCGCATAGGGCCAAAGGAAGTTGGCCCTTATGGCCTGTTGCAGCCGCTGGCGGACGGCTTCAAGCTCATGACCAAACAGGTGTTCATTCCCAAGGATGCAGACGGCGTGCTGTTCTGCCTTGGGCCTGTGCTGGTCATGACCCCGGCCTTCATGAGTTTTGTGACCATTCCCTACACCGAGGGGCTGGTGGCGCGTAACCTTGATCTGGGGCTGTTGGCCATCTACGCCTTTGCCTCGGTAAACGTGCTGGGTCTCCTGCTCGGGGCGTGGGGTTCGCGCAACAAGTACGCGGTTATCTCTGCCGCGCGCGTGGTTTCGCAAAATGTGGCCTACGAAATCCCCATGCTGCTGGTTGTAGTGAGCCTTGTGATGGTCACGGGCACTCTCAACCTCAGCGAAACCGTTGCCACGCAGTCGGGCGGGTTCTGGCACTGGAATGTGCTGCGCCTTTCTGCAAGCCCGCTCATGCCGGTTTCGTTCATCATCTTTTTCATCTGCATGCTTGCAGAGACAAACCGCGCCCCCTTTGACATGGCCGAGGCCGAAAGCGAACTGATCGCAGGCGCTTTTACGGAATATTCGGGCATGGGTTTTGGCGTGTACTTTATGGGCGAGTACGCCAACGTGGTGGTCGGGGCCAGCCTGCTGACCCTGCTGTTTCTTGGCGGGTGGGATTGTCCGCTGGGGCTGTGGCCGGGGGCGCACTGGTTTGCCATCAAGCTTTACGGGGTCATTTTTACCGTTATCTGGGTACGCTGGACGTTTCCGCGCACGACCTTCTACGGCCTGCTGAACCTCTCGTGGAAGGTGCTTATCCCCATTGCGCTCGTCAACCTCATCATTACCAGCGCGTTGCTCAAGGTGCTGTAGTATGAACGCATACTTTAAAAATATCTTTTCAGGCGGGTGGAGCCTCTTTGTGGGCATGGGCATAACGCTGCGCTATTTTTTCAAGCCGGTGGTTACATCATCCTACCCACGCGAGGTGCTGCCCATCCCGCCGCGCTACAGGGGCCATATTGACCTTGTGTATGACCAGGAAACCGGCACGGACAGATGTATTGTGTGCGGATCGTGCCAGAAGGCCTGCCCCTCGGGCTGCATAGAGCTTGCGGGCGAAAAGCTGGATGGGGCCAAAAAGAAGACCCTCACGAGCTACAAACTGAATTTTACCAAGTGCAGCCTGTGCGGTATGTGCGTGGAATCGTGCCCTACAGACGCGCTGACGTTTTCTCATGACTACAATCTGGCCGGGTTTGACGAGGCGGAGTATCACTTTGACCTTGTACGGCGGCTCAAGGAGCGTCCCTGATGTCCAGTCATGAAACTATGCAAACGCTGGCCGAGGGCATTTTCTGGTTCTTTGTGCTGGTGACGTTCTGCGGCGCGGTGCTGGCTGTTTCGGCGCGCACTCTCATACGCCGTGTGGCTGGGCTTGCCCTGTGCTTCACTGGCGTGGCGGGGCTTTATTACTACCTTTCCAGCCCCTTTGTGGCCTTTATGCAGATGCTTGTGTATGTGGGCGCGCTGTGCGTCACCATAACATTCGCCATCATGCTGGCTGAAACGTCGGACGCAAACCGTGCCCCGCGCCGCAACAAGCTCAGCCTGTTTCTGGGCGCCGCGGCCAGTTGCGCCATCACAGCGGCGCTTGTGGTGCAATCCATCGTGGCTCCCTGGCCGGAAACGCCGCCCACGCAGATGGAAGGAACCATCGAGCGCATCGGGCAGGCCTTGCTGAGCACGTATTCCATGAGCTTTGAACTTATTTCCGTGGTTCTGGTGGTAGCCATGGTGGGGGCGCTCGCACTGGCCCGCCACGGGAGGGACAAGTGATGCACTACGCAAGCTTGAGTCAGTCTCTTGAAACCTATCTGGTCATCGGCGCGGCACTGTTCGGCCTGGGGCTGTTCGGCATGGCCATGCGCCGCACGTTCATAGGCATGCTCATTGCGTCCGAGCTTATCCTCTGCGGGGCATCGGTCAACTTTATGGCTTTTGGACGGTTTTGCGCGCCAGACACGGCAACCGGGCAGATCGCGGCCCTGTTTGTCATGGCCATCGCAGCGGCGGAAGCGGTCATTGTGCTTTCCATCATCATTGCGGTGTACCGGCTGTACAGATCTGTTGAAACGGACGCTCCGTCAGACCTCAAAGGTTAAGGGGAACAGCATATGGATATTGTTGAATCCGTCAGACCCCTGGCCGCCATACTTACAGCGTTGATCGGCGCATGCCTGATAATGCTGACGGGGCGTCGGCCCAACGTGCGCGAAACAGTTTCGTTTGTAACGGCGGTGGTCATGTTCTGCATCATCGCCTCCATGATCGGCGATGTTGCACCCGCGCCCATGGGGCACGGCCACACGCTGCACCTCACGCTTTTTCCCATCCTGCCGGGGCTTTCGGTAAGCTTTCGGGCGGATGCTTTTTCCATGGTATTTGCTCTGGTTGGCTCGTTTTTGTGGATTATCACTGTTTTTTACGCGGCAGGGTATATGCGCGGCTTGAACGAGCATGCCCAGACCCGCTTCAGCGCCTGTTTTGCCCTGACGCTTTTTGGGGCAATGGGCGTGGCCTTTGCCGACAATCTGTTTACGCTCTACCTGTTCTATGAGGTGGTGAGCGTGTGCACCTATCCGCTAGTGGCCCACCATCAGGATGCCGAGGGCTATGACGGTGCGCGCAAGTACATCGTGTACCTGACCACCACGGCCAAAGGGCTGGTGCTGCCAGCCATGATCGTCATCTACGTGCTCACGGGCAATCTGGATTTTGCCCACAACAGCCACACGGGCATCTTGTCCGCCGGGGCCAGCGATGCGCTGGCAACCGTGCTGTACGTTTGCTGCATTCTGGGTTTTGCCAAGAACGGCATCATGCCGTTCCACCACTGGCTGCCGGGCGCGATGGTGGCTCCCACGCCTGTCTCGGCCCTGCTGCATGCGGTGGCGGTGGTCAAGGTGGGCGTGTTTTGCACCACGCGCGTCATGCTCTTTGTGTTTGGCACCGACTTGATGAAAAATCTGAACCTTGGCGTGCCCACGGCCTACTTTGTTTCGTTCACCATTCTTGCGGCTTCCATCATTGCCTTGACCAAGGACAATCTCAAGGCGCGGCTGGCCTACTCAACGGTGAGCCAGCTCTCCTACATCGTGCTTGGCGTGGCGCTTCTGACCGTAGACGGCATACAGGGCGGCATAGTGCACATCGCCAACCACGCATTCTCAAAGATAACGCTCTTTTTCTGCGCGGGCGCGATCTATGTGGCAACGCATAAAAAGTGCATTTCTGAAATGAGCGGCCTTGGGCGCTCCATGCCCTTTACCTTTGCGGCTTTTGCCGTGGCCTCGCTTTCCATGATCGGCGCGCCGCCCGTGGCAGGGTTTGTGACCAAGTGGAAGCTGCTGGTGGGCGCAATGGAAATGCCCACGCATTCCATGGGCATACTACTGGTGCTGCTGGCAAGTACGCTTTTGAACGTGGCCTATTTTGCGCCTGTGACCTACAAGGCATTTTTCGGCAAAAGGCCGGAAGGTGAAGAAACGGGCATTCGTGAAGCACCGCTGAGCATGGTGGTACCCATCCTCATTGCGGCTGGCGTTTCCGTGTTCATCGGCATTTACCCCGATGCCATCATGTCCTTCGTGAAGGTGGTGACAGGATGATAGTGAACATCATCGAATTTTTCCGCGCCCGGCTCAAGGCTACCATTCGCGTGTGCCTGGTGGTGCTGGCCGCGCTGGTGGTGTGGGACGCCCTGTTTGTTTCAAAAGAGCATGTGCACACCTTTGTGGAGCGCATACCTGGGTTCTGGGCCGCGTTCGGCTTTGTCGCCTGCGTTGTGATTATCATCGTTTCCAAGTGGTTCGGCCATTTGGGCATTATGACCCGCGAGGATTATTACGATGACTGAGCCATGGATTCACCCCTCCGCAGTTCTGTTGCTGGGCGCGGTAATTTTGCCGCTGCTGCCCAAGGCCCTGCGCCGGATATGTATTGTGCTTGTGCCGGTGCTGGCCTTTTGCGCTGTGCTGCTCATGCAGGGGCACAATGGAGTATATGGCGTGCTGCCTTTCATGAAATGGCAACTCATATTCGGCAAGGTCGATGCGTTGAGCATGGTCTTTGCCTACATCATGACCCTCATGTGTGTAATCGGCTCCGTCTACGGCCTGCATGTGGAAGAAGCCGCGCAGCATTCCGCCGCCTGGACATATGTGGCGGGATCGCTGGGCGTCATTTTTTGCGGGGATTACCTGACGCTCTTCCTTTTTTGGGAGCTGATGGCCTTTTCCTCCGTATTTCTGGTGTGGTTCAGGCGGCGCAAGGAATCGCTGGCCTCCGGCTACCGATATCTGCTGGTGCACACTGCGGGCGGTTTGCTCTTGCTGGCAGGGCTTGTGCTGCGCTACCGGGCCACGGGCGATCTGACCTTCGGCCCCATCGGCGTGGCTGATCCGCAGCTCTACACCTACCTGATCATGGCCGGGTTTATCCTCAACGCGGCGGTGCCGCCCCTGCATGCATGGTTGCCCGATGCCTACGGCGAAGCCACGGTGACGGGCGCAGTATTCATGTGCGCCTTTACCACCAAAACCGCCGTATATGTGCTGGCGCGCAGCTTTGCGGGCATGGAGATTCTGGTGCCCCTTGGCGTGTGCATGGCCCTGTACGGCGTTGTGTACGCTGTGCTTGAAAACGATGCCCGCCGTCTGCTGGCCTACCACATTATCAGTCAGGTTGGGTACATGGTGGCAGCAGTGGGCATAGGCACGCCGCTGGCCATCAACGGTGCCTGCGCACACGCTTTTGCCCACATTCTCTATAAGGGACTGCTGTTTATGGGCTGCGGCTCTGTGCTGCACATGACGGGCGTGAGCAAGTTCACCCAGTTGGGCGGCCTGTACAAAAAAATGCCCAAAACCTTTGTATTCACTCTGGTGGGCGGGCTTTCCATTTCGGCCTTTCCTCTGTTCAGCGGTTTTGTGACCAAGGCCATGATCGTTGCCGCCGGATTTGAGGCGCACAATTACTGGGCGGGCTTTCTGCTCACTCTGGCCTCTGCGGGCACCTTCCTGCACACGGGACTGAAGGTCCCGTACTTCATCTGGTTTGGCAAAAACAACTGCTCCAAGGAAACATGGGAGCGCGCGGGCGATCCGCCGCTCAACATGCAGGCGGCCATGGCGGTGGCGGCGTTTTTGTGCATCTTCATAGGCTGCTACACGCCGTACCTGTACGACATGCTTCCCTTCCCCGAAGTGGCGGCGCAGTACCACCCGTACAGCGCGGCGCATATTTCTGAAACCTTGCAGATACTGCTGTTTACGGCCCTGGGATTCTTTTTGCTGCTCAAAAAGCTCACGCCGGAGCCTACCATCAGTCTGGATCTGGACTGGTTTTACCGCATGGGCGGCAGGCTGTTTTACTGGTTTGCGCGCAAGCCCGTGCAGTCTGTGGACAATGCCGTGGGCGAGGCCTGGAACCGGCAGGGCATAGTGCCGCTCATGCGCACGGCGCGCTTCTGGTCATGGTTTGACTGGCACGGCATTGATACTGTGGTTGACGGCACGGCCCGCAGCGTGCGCGCTCTTGGCGGAATGCTGCGGCACGTGCAGAGCGGCAGCCTGCAAATAAACATCATTTCCATGGCCGCAGTGGTGGCCCTGGTGCTCACGCTGCTGGCTCTTGTCTGAGCCGGGGTGAAAGGAGATCGCCACAATGGATTTTCTGAGCATGAACACCTTGGGGTATCCCATCCTCAGCATTCTTGTTTTTCTGCCGCTGGCAGGGGCTGTCATTGTGCCCCTGTTGCCGGGAGAGAACAGCGTGCGGGTGTGGACGCTGCTGGTCACTCTGGCAAACGCCGTTGTTTCACTGCCGCTGTTTACGCGGTTCAACCCCACATCCGCCCTGTACCAGTTTGCGGAGCACCACCCGTGGATTGCGAGCTTTAACGTCAACTACACCCTTGGCGTGGACGGCATTTCGCTGCTGCTCGTGATGATGACAACCCTCATCATGCCGCTGTGCGTGCTCGGGTCGTGGAAGTACATTCAGAAACGCGTAAAGGAATTCATGATCTGCCTGCTGGTGATGGAAACATCCATGCTCGGCGTGTTCATGGCACTGGATCTGGTACTGTTCTACGTGCTGTGGGAAGCCATGCTTATTCCCATGTATCTGCTCATCGCCGTGTGGGGCGGGCCGCGCAAGAGCTACGCCTCCATCAAGTTCTTTCTGTACACCTTGGCGGGTTCGGTATTTCTGCTGGTGGCCATTGTGGCCCTGTACATCAATCAGGGGACGTTCAGTATTCCCGCGCTCATGGGGCAACAGTATTCCGAACGCTTCCAGCTGTTGGTATTTCTGGCCTTTTTCATCGCTTTTGCCATCAAGGTTCCCATGTTTCCCTTCCACACCTGGCTGCCAGCGGCCCATGTGGAAGCCCCGACAGCCGGCTCGGTGATTCTGGCCTCGGTGCTGCTCAAAATGGGCACATACGGCTTTTTGCGCTTTTGCCTGCCCATTACGCCCGGCGCGGCTATCGGCCTGCTGCCTGCCTTGCAGTGGCTCTCGGTGGCGGGAATCCTTTACGGCGGCCTGACCGCCCTTGCGCAGCAGGACATGAAGAAGCTCATTGCCTACTCAAGCGTTGGGCACATGGGTTTTGTGACTCTGGGCATCTTTGCCCTTAACCAGCGTGGGCTTGAAGGTGCGCTGTTACAGATGATCAATCACGGCGTCACCACAGGGGCATTGTTTCTCTGCGTGGGCATGGTGTACGAGCGTTCGCACAGCCGCGAGCTCTCGGATGCGGCGGGGCTTGGCAAGTTCATGCCCATCTATGTGACGTACCTGACGTTTTTCTCGCTGTCATCGCTGGCCTTTCCTGGCACAAACAGTTTTGTGGGCGAGTTTCTTATTCTTGCCGGGGCCTTTTTCAACAACAAGATTGTGGCGGTATGCGCCATCCCCGGTGCAGTACTGGCGGCGGCCTACATGCTGCGCATGTTGCAGCGGGTGATCTGGGGCGGCACCAACAACCCCGACCAGTCGCGCATGTATGATCTTGGCTGGCGCGAGGCCGTGACCCTGGCCCCGCTGCTGGTGTTTGTTTTCTGGATTGGCTTGGCCCCGGAACCGTTTTTGCGCGTCATGAGGCCCAGCCTTGACCATCTGCTGGCGCAGACCGGCTACCATGCCCCGAGCGCATTGGCCCTTGCTGAACTTATTGCGCGTTGATGAACCCCAAGCACAGACATAAGGCCTACGCATGAACGCACATCTTTTTGCACCGGAACTGGTTCTTCTTGCAGGGTGTCTGCTGGCATTTTGCATGACTCTGACGGAAGCCCGGACGCAAACCCTGCGCCTGCTGGTTCTTTGCGTTGGGGCAGCCTTTGCCGCCACCTCAGTTCTTTGTCTTTTTGCCAAGGGAACCCTGTTTTACGGAGCCTACAGGGTAGACCTGTTTTCGCAGCTGGTAAAATGCGTGATGTCCATTGGTTTTACCCTGATGCTGCTTTTTGGGGCGGACACCAAGGGCATTTCCGTGCGCATGCGCCCGGAATATTATTTCTTTCTGCTCACAAGCCTCTTGGGGCTGACCCTGCTTTCAAGCAGCGTGGAGCTGATCACCCTGTTCATTGCCCTTGAGTTGTCGTCCTACTCGCTCTATCTGCTGGTGCCCATGCGCACACCATCGGACAGCATGCGCGCGCCCATGGAAGCGGCCATCAAGTATCTGCTCTTTGGTGTGACGGCGTCTGGCATCATGCTTTTTGGCATGAGCTGGATTTTTGGCATCGCGGGCAGCACCTACCTCGACCAGATATTGCCAGCCATGAGGACAGCCGGTTCACACGCCGCCCCTCTGGTGGGGCTGCTGATGCTCTTTTGCGGCATGTTCTTCAAGCTGGCGGTGTTTCCCTTCCACTTCTGGGCACCGGACGTGTATCAGGGCGCATCCAACGACACCACGGCCTTTATCGCCTCCATACCCAAGATTGTGGCCGTGGCCGTGCTGGCGCGGTTCTGCTCCATGGCATATCCCGGCGAGGGGCACGTGGCGCTGCTGCTGACCGGGCTTTCCATTGCCTCCATGTGCTACGGCAACCTCACGGCGCTGGTGCAGACCGACGTCAAGCGCATGCTGGGCTTTTCGGGCATAGCGCATGCCGGGTACATCCTCATGGGTATGGCGACCCTGCAAGGCTGGGGCATTGCCACGGCGCTCTATTACGCCACGGGCTATCTCTTTATGATGCTGGCGGCATTTCTGGTGCTGTGCGTGGTGTCGCCCGACGGTCGTAACCTGAGCATCAAGGATCTGAACGGCCTTTCACGGCGCTCGCCCATGCTGGCATTTGTTCTGGGCGTGAGCATGTTCGCCCTGGCGGGCATTCCGCCCTTTGTGGGCTTTATGGGCAAGTTCATGTTGCTGACAGGCGCGTGGCGGGCGGGGCATACGGCCCTGGTTATCATTGCCGCCATCAATACGGCCATTGGCATATACTATTATTTGCAGGTGGTGCGCGCCGTGTATACCGAGGCCGCGCAGCATGATGCGGAACCCATTGTGCCGCATGTTGGCGCGCGTATGGCGGGCATATGCCTTGTGGGGTTGGTTCTGGCCCTTGGCATCGCGCCTGAAAGCATGCTCCAGCTGGCCAAGGAAGCGGTGCAGGCCGCGTGGTAGGCTGACAGATAAGCCCTTAACATTGCAAAAAAACAAAGGCCGATGCTGACCACAAAGGTTGCATCGGCTTTTGTTTTTTGCTGGCCTACAAGGAAATGTGCCTGATTTTCGCGGCATTGTCGCGTTGCACCGTGCGGTGGTAGCGAACAGCAGGGTATCCAAAAAGCATTGCATAAAAAGGTGTTTCAATCTCCAGACCGAGAATGGGGCGTAGTTCTGGCGCAGTATCAACCGCAAATTTCAGGAATCCGCACCATGTTGTACCCAATCCGCTGCACTGGGCGAGCAATTCAAAATATGCCAGAGCAAGAGAAATATCTTGTATCGGGGAACTTGCGTTCGCTGCCGCGGAAACAACAAGCAGGTGCGGCGCGCCTCTAAAAATTTCGTCTGCTCCCTGTTGCCTGTAGGCTGCTACAGCCGCCGGTAAAAAATCTGGCATCAACTCGTTGCATTCAATCTTTTTTTCAATTGATTCAATCACCCTTGTGCGTAGTTTTTGCATCACGCTGAGGTCATTCACCACGCCAAAGCTCAAGGTGCGATCATTACAGCCTGTTGGCGTATTTGCCAGCGTGGCAAGAAGATCGTCAATCATTCTGATTGGTACATTTTCCGAACTGTACTGGCGCACACTGCGCCGTCCACGCAACAGCGTGTGCATCTGGGTTGCAGATGGAATTTTTTCTGCGCTCAATTCAATGCTGTTCTCTGCCTTGAGGCCGAAAATACTTACTGCCCCTGTCGGGCATACGGCCAGACAATGCTGGCATTCAAGGCAATTATCCTCCAGCATGGGCGAAACCCGCGGCAAGCCGTCAGCGATGGAAATTATATGGCAAGGGCAATCGTTTATGCAGGCATTGCACTGGACGCACTTTTGTGGATCAACTGTAAATTGTATCTTCTTCATGATTGTGTCCTTTGGTGCAGCTATGCTGGCAGGATATTGATGCTTTGTATCAATCCGTGTTCAACAGTAAATTCATAAGAAAACTTTTGCGGACTCCCTGGAAAGTTTCCTTTTGTCAGCGCCATGACTTTTGTGCCCTCAGCGGTAGTAGTAGCATCAAGAACAGTTGTGCAAAGATCAAATTTTTCTTTTGAATCTGCAACAAAAGCCTTGATGGCATTTATTCCGCGGATGTCATTGTTATCGGCCGGGTCAAACAGCACAGCCTTGCTGGCAAGGCAACTATCCAGTTTTTCAGTTTCGGCGGTGTTCATTGTTTCCATAAATATTTTCACAGCCTCTAGCATGTTTACGTTCATGGCAACCTCCATAATTTTGTTGCAATTTATATCTAGCAGAGTAAATATGACAACGTTATGTCATGTTTTACGCGCCTGATGGAGGCCAGAGTGAAAATTGACCGTCTTTTGTCCATTGTGATGATTTTGCTGGAAAAGAAAAAAGTAAGCGCCACAGAACTTGCCCAGACGTTTGAAGTATCTGTGCGAACCATTTATCGCGATGTCGATACAATAAATCAGGCGGGTTTGCCCGTGGTCACGTATCCCGGTGCAAAGGGGGGCATCGGCATTCTTGAAAGCTACAAGGCGGAAAAGCGTTTCTTCACGTCGCAGGATGTGACCATGATCCTGATGGGGCTGGGCAGTATTCGCACGTCTTATTCAAGCGCCGAGGTGGCAGGAGCAATTGCAAAAATCAAAGGGCTTGTTCCTGAGGCAGAGCGCAAGGCAATTGAATTGCAGGCAGGACAGGTATCAATTGATTTGACTCCCTGGGGCAACAATCATGCCGGTATGGCAGCGCTCGTGAAAATTCAGCAGGCCCTGAAAGATAACAGGCTATTGGTGTTTGAGTATAATGACCGTAAAGGGCAGCGGAGCGCCCGCCGTGTAAAACCATATAAACTGATTCTTAAACGAAGGAGCTGGTATCTTGGGGGATATTGCCTGATGCGTGATGGCATGCGCCTTTTTAAAGTTTCCCGCATGATTGAAACGAAACTGTGCAAGGAATCGTTCTCTCCGCGCACTGTTACCACAGAGGATTTTATTGTTCGCAATTTTGACGATGCAGAATGCATGGATGGAATAATACGTATATCTGCAAGGGCTAGAGAGACAATTGTGGAACTGTTTGGCGATGATGCGCTTGAGCAGGAGAGTGAAAATACCTGGTTGGCCAGAATTCCATTAACTGACAATGATCAGGGGCACGGCTTTATTGCCAGCCTTGGCTGCGATGCAGAAGTGCTCGCCCCTGAATGTATCAGGGAAAGCATGAAAGAATATTTCAGAAAAGCCATGAGCGTCTATTGTTAATGTAAGCCTTTACCAGCCCGCTCATTTTTATTCCAATGCTGTGTTATGGCGTTGCTGTATCCGGCAGCAGGGCGAGGGCGTAGCAATTGCGCACTTCTGCAAGGTTGCGCTGCGGCACCCCTGCGCTCAAGAGCAGACTTTCCCAGTTCTGGCGGATTGTTCCCCTGATTTCTTCAACAATCATCTGCGCTTCATCGGGGGCAAGGCCAAAGTGCCGGGCCGCGGCCAGCACGTTGCTCATGGCGGTGCTGCGGCCCTCCGGCCCCACATTCAGGTGCAAGGCCCGTGGGGCATCGTCCATCACAGGCTGCGGCACCACGTCATACGCCGGGGAAAGTCGCCAGCCGGACCGGCCATTCTGGTCAGCCACGTGCAGAAAACCATGATTGCGCAAATGGTCATCGGAGTTGTTGCACAGAGCATTGAAGACCATACGCCGATATAACTCGCGGATATCACTGCGCGTTGCTTCGGCGCTGTAAAAATCCCGCCGCATAGCTGTTACAATGTCAGTATACGCGGCGCGAGCCTCCGGCCCGGCTGCGCCAATGAGGGTCATGGCTGAAACAAAGGGCAGGCGGTGCAGGGCGCCGTTGTGAATCTGGCGGTCAAAACGCTCGACCAGCAGGATATCGCGATTGCCCAGAACCGTAATTCGCCTTGTTTCCGGCACGTTGATGCCGCACTTTGCCGCAAGGAGCATGTTCGCATGCTCAATGCGGCAGGTCGGCCAGGCCTCACGCTCCTTGCTGAATTTTGCAATCCAGAATTTGCCGTCCTGCTCAAACGAGGCCTTGGGCCTTGCCCCGCCAATGGAAGAACCGCGCACAAAAAAGCGTCGATACTGCGGATTGAGATCGTCTGCCTGCTCCACATTGTCTGTAGCGAGCAGCATGCCCTGAAGGTCAAGTTCTGCGCCGGGGAGGCCCTGCGCCCAGGTTGGCACATCAGTAAAGGGGACGGCATTGGGCACGCTGCTGAAACCGAGCGCGCCGATTCTGTCTGGCCCGGCATAGAGCATGTAGTCAAATTCGCCAAGGTGGGAGCCGGAGGATTCGGCGGCGATATCAAGAACGTGACGGCCCCAGTCGTCAGGGCAGGCATCGCGCAGCCCGTTAAATAGCGCGCCGCCCAGCGGGCCTTCGTAGGTGTGTTCACGTTGCAGGGGCAGCGCAACAGGGTCAACGGCAACCGCGTCAGGCCGCTCCAGATACCGGTTGGAATACTCAAAGAAGCACTGGCTAAAACGACCATCCTGAACATAGCGCAGGCGTCCGGCAACAACAAAGCTGCCCCCAAGGTGCATATGCACATACGCCACGCGGGTTATCATGACCAGTCTCCCTTAAAAATCGTAGGAAATTTTGTTCTTGTCGTCCGTGTTGCCTTCAAGCCGCCTGCGTTCGTGGGCAAGGCCGATCATATCCGTTTCCATGGCGGCCACGTTGTCCAGGTCGTTTTCAAGCCCGAGGGTGAGCAGGGCCGTCGCGAGCGCCCCTAGGCTCGTGCCTGGCGTGCCGCTTTCGAGCCTTCTGAGCGAGCCAACCGAAATCATCATGAGTCTGGCCATTTCGTTCAGGGTCAGACCCCGCCGTTTTCGCGCCAGTTTTATTCTGCGCCCCAGGTCTTCAATTTTTGCCAGAACTCTGGGGGGCAGCGCATCTATGGAAGCCGATGATTTACTCATAAATGATATTTTTTTGCCATTTTTTGTCAATATATAGACAAATAAGAACTGGTCAAGTGGAAATGCACTCAACTTCGCCGCTATGCTCGGGGACGGTGGGGCCAGTCAGTCTGGTCACAGCCAATCGCTGAAGTTCTGGGCCAGGCCTTGAACGGCATCTATGAATTTTCCCACATGATAGCCGTCGCACACTGCGTGATGCACTTGAATGGAAAGCGGCATGTGTGTCTTTCCGTTTTGTTCCAGATAGCGTCCAATAGTAAAAATGGGCGGAAGGTATGTTCCCTCGCCGTAAACATTCAGATTGAAGCCGGTGAAGCTCTGCCAGGGAAAGGATGAAACCGTGAACAAATTTTCAGGCATGTTGTTTTGAGGAAAAAGCGTATCAGAGTTGCCGTATTTTTCCATGTCGTGAATGCAGTTGTCATAAAATTTGCTGAAATTACTATCAAATGACGTGAATATGCTGCTGAACGTTTCAGTTCTTTTATTCAAAATCGTGTAACTCGGGCTTGTTGATTCCCAGCAGCCAAGCTCGCCGCGAGTGTTTATAGCCATCCTGAATTCTTGAAAATTATTAACTGCGCGTGAAAGTATGTATACTTGTGCAGGGTATGCCTTAATTCCACGAAGTTTCAATTCTTTTACAAGTGAATCAATTTCTATATTTACTGTGATGCTGTAAGTACAGCGAACAGTATGAACGTAATGCTGATAATAAGATTTTCTTTTCCAGGTGTCCAACTCGATTACATTAAATGACATGAAAAAACAGTCCTTTTGCTATTGCTTGCTCGTCACGAAAGTACGCAAGCCCTGAGTAGTTTTTTGCCGTTCACAGGCCGCCGCCTCCACCCCCGCCAGAGCCGCTGCCTGCGCCGCCCCCGCCGGAGCTGAAACCGCTGGCGGATGAGGATTCGGCAGACGCGGAGGAGGCGCTCACGGCGCTGCCAAAACCATTGGAAAAGTCGCTCCAGCCGTCATGCCCGTGCACAAGGGCGACATCAACGCCGGAGTCTTCCAGCGCTGCTGCCTGAAGCTGTTCGGCAAACCTGTTGCACCACGTTTTTTCCAGCCCCAACACCAGCGCATAGGGCAGCAGACGGCGGAAAACCTCGGGCGTGTCTTCGGGCTTTTCGTCCTGGGCGCCTACCTGCTCCATGCGTGGCAGCTCTGCGGTTCGCATGTACATGGCAAGGCCTTCAATTTCGTCCAATACCTGGCGCGCTGCGGGGCTGGGAGCCTTGATGACGGCTGTGAAGACAATGGACGTGATAATCATGAGCAGAAGAAGCAGCCACCCAAGATCGTAAAAATAAAACTGAAGACCAACCGCAGTTACCCCGGCCAGTGGCAAAGCCATAAGCCCCAGAGTTTCCAGCAGGGATTTTGCCTGCTGCCGCACAAGCAGCAAGGGGAGCGCCAGCGCTGCGCAAAAGGCCAGGCAAACCGCGAGCAACAGCAGAATCAGCGACAGTTGCGAGTTCTCCGGGGCAAGCAATGCAGGATCAACTTCCCAAAAGCTCGCCGCAAAAGCCAGCGGCAGCACCAAAAAACAGCCAAGCACCGCAACCCAGGTGTTCAATTGCCATGCGCCCTTAAAGTTTTGCTTAAGGTTTGCCCTGGCAGCGTTGAAAATACTGCGGACATCTTCATTTTTGGGGCGCAGCAAGAGTTTTTCACCTTTGCCAGTACTGCGTACAAGCTCGCGGTACACGGTCTGTTCTTCTGCGGTAAGCCCCTCTGTGCGCCCGTTTGATGCGGCGAGCAGCTCCAGCGCATAGGTTTTAGCGTCCGCCTTGCTTATGCGGCACAACCCCTTGAACGCCAGAGCCAGAAACGTGGCGGCAAGCCCCCGGCCAGAGATGCGGGTCGACTTGTAGAAGAACTCCACCGCCAGCGGCGAAAGCACTTGCGGCGTAGCCTCAGCAGTAGATTTTTTGCTCCATTGAGCGGCCTTGGGCGGGTAATAGCGGGGGAATATGGCACCCTTGGGCGGGTCAATGCCAAGGCGTTGCCAAAGTAGAAAATAATAAAGAAAAACAGCGCAAAAAGCCAGACACTGCGCGGGCAGCAAGGGATTATCATACAGGACTTCAAAGAGCAGGCCCCGCTCCCTGATGACACGCTCCTCTTCCTGCCGGGCCAGCTCCAGGGCTTCGTCCTCCCTTTGTTGCTGCAATGCAAGCGGAAGCACCGGGTCGGCAATGCTCTGCCTGTCAAAGGCCACAGCCACCGTAAGCTGCGTGTCAGGCTCAAGGGTGCTGGCAACGGTAAAGGACGCTTCATTGGTTTGTGGTCTGCCAATTGTGATGTGGTCGGAATTTCTGGAGCCAGGTAGCCCGGCCCACGCGGCGGTTTGCTGCACGGCTACGCCTTTGGGCAGAATAACGCGACACGAAGCGTTATGGATGGGGAAGCCCCATACGCCAGTGGCGTTCCAGTTGAGTTCCCCGTTGGATTCATAAAAGCGCAGGTGCAGGGAAGTGTCGTATTCAAGCACAAAGCGGTGCTGCCCAGTGGAGAGCGGCTCCTTGCCGCGCATGAGCACCCGAATGTAGTCGCCCCTGACTTCGGTTTCGACCGGGTTGAGGGGCACTCCGTCAATGCTTGCGGATGTAACGGAGAAAGGAACCGTGCCGCTGTAGTTTGCCGGGCCGGAATAGAGCAGGGGGAGTTCGCGATATATGCCTTTTTTAATCTGATTGCCTTCCGCATGCACAACAATTGCTTCGCGCACATGCATGCTGCCGTCCTGATGGATTGTGACGGTAGAGGCAAAGCTCTCTATGCGTTCCTGCGCGTAGACAGCAAGGCACATGGCATGGATGCAGAGCAGCAGGGCGCATACGGTCAGTGTAATGCGGCGTGTAAACCAACTGCTGGCATAGGGCGTGTGCATGGCTTCATCCTTGCGCAGACTGTTTGTGGGGGGGATGCAGTGACGTTGGCGGTGGTTAAAAAAGCAGGTCGGGCAGACTCAGGGCCGCCAGCCCCACGGAGCCGAGCAGGCCCATGAAGGCCAGAGCCATCCGCGCAAAATTGCCGCGTATATAGCACCGCCGCGCATACCACAGCCAGACCAGCCCTGCGGCAAGGTTGCAGCCAAGCAAAGTATCTGACCGCCGCGCCATGATAAGCACGCCAGAAACCCAAAGCTGCAAGGCCGCCATCAAGGCAGCTGCCATGAAGTACAGGGCATGCCGCCACAAGCGGCTGCCCAGCCCGGCTTGCCTGTTATTGTGCACCAACATCAGGAACTGCCCGTTCTGCTGGTGAATCAAGTTCAAAATACGCCACAGGGGCAAAGTGGAAAAATCCGGCAACCAGATTGCCGGGGAACTGGCGGACTCGGTCGTTCTGCTCCCTTGCTGCGCCGTTGTAGTAGCGGCGGGCCATCTGGATTTCGTCCTCCAGCGTGGCGAGACTTTGCTGCAACTGGCGATAGTTTTCGCTGGCCTTAAGCTCCGGGTAGGCCTCCGCAATGGCAAAGAGTTTGCCAAGCGCGCCGGAAAGCAGATTCTCCGCCTTGGCCTGGGCCGCAACATCACCCTGCGCGGAGAGGCTGCGGGCACGCGCCGCGCTTACTTCTTCAAACAGGTTCTTTTCGTGGCTGGCATACTGCCTGACGGCGCTGACCAGATTGGGCACCAGATCGTGCCGCCGTTTGAGCTGCACATCAATACTGCTCCAGGCTTCGTCCACCATGTTTTTGCCGCGCACCAGGGCATTGTAAAGGGCTACAATGACCGCAAACATAATCACAGCGGCCCCTATGGCGATCAAGATGCCGGTGCTCATGCGAACTCCTTGGATTGGTTGGGGACGGTAAAAGGCCAGTTAATGTTGCTATAAAAACTGGCATATGTGCGCTATTCGGTCAATGCCTCTGAGCCGTCAGCCACAAGGAGCGGGCTTCTGGATAAGCCCCAGCCCACCCTCTTGTGCTGCCTCCTTTTGTCGCCCTCAGGCCAAAACATCCAAAGACATTTATGCACAGGTGCGTTACGAAGGTAAGGAAGTGGAGAGGGAAAATCAGGCCGAAATCACCAATAAAATTCCGGGGGATTGCGACATGGGCTTTTTGAGGGTTTCCAACGTGTGCGCGCATGATGGCTCTGCTTGTGTCGGCTGGGGAATGCCGCAGAGCGCGATTCTTTTTTCATGGTTGGGGGCTGCCGCGAAACCTGCGCTTGTGTTGCTCTGCCTGCTGCTGTGGCCTGGGCTTTCTGCTCTTGCGGCTCCCCGTTCTGTGGGGGATTGGGTGGTCGAGCTGCCCGCAGGCTGGAAAACACAGGAGGAGGGGAATCAGGTACTGCTCAGCTCTCCCAAAGAAGACTGCTACGTGACGATGCTTGAAAAGGATTGCTTTAACGGCGACCTGGAGCTGCTTGCAAAAGCTTCCGCCAGCATAACCGGCGGCAACGATCTGCGCACTCTGGGCGAAGGCAAGGGTGTTGTTTTTGCCGACAAGATTGCGCGCTACTGGGTTGGCCTTGCGGACGACAAGTATATGGAAGTCTCTGTTGGGCATGCCTGCCGAGGTGTGGGGCCGACTGTAAAAGGTCTGAAAATTTCTCCAAAGGCCAAGAATGCAGCGCCGTTGAACAAACTACTGGCAGTTGCGCAAGGCCCGGAAAATACCAAGTGGCTTGTGACTGGCGACCGTCCGGACGATGCCAAGCCCGTGGAACCCGCAGACCCTACTGGCGACAGGCCTGATTTCGCAGCTCTGGCAGACCCTGCGGCCCCCGCGCTTGCGCCGCAGGAAAAAACCATCCCCGAAGGTTGGCGTACAACGCACACGGGCCAGTGGACAATCTACGACAAGCCGGACGAAAAAGTGTGGTACGCTGTTGGCCTGTATCCGCTCAAAAAGGTGGAAAACGGGCAGTGGGGCACGGATCTCATTGATCTTGCCCGCAAGCTGAGGGGCATCAACATCACCACCGGCGAGGGCACCGTTGATTTTTATACCCGCGAAGGCGGCATCGGCACAGTGCTGACCAATGACACCAACACGGTTGTTGAACTGTACTACCCCGAAGATGATGCCAATCTGGCGGAACTGCGCGAAGCCTTGCATTGATAAGCAGGGCATTGGGCGCGATCTTCCATCGGATTCCGTCAAACCGCACCACAAGGAGTCACGCATGTACTTGCTGAAACAATGGGTTGCCAGCGTTGCGGCCCTGCTGGTTTTTTTGCCGTCAACGGGGTTTGCGGCCGGGATAGTGCTGAAAAACAGCATGAGTTCTGACATCAAGGCCGTTTTTTGCGTGGGCAACAATGGGGATAAAAAGCCTGTTGTTGAGGGCTTGGCAAAAAAGTCATCCAAGACGGTAAGTCCGGCCAAGTTTCCTGAGCATGACTGCACGCGCATTGGCGTGACCATGCAAAACGGCATGGGCTGGCAGTATTATCACGAGCCGGAACCCGGTTCAGCCAAGGGAATCGAGTTCACAATGGATGCCGCAGGCCGGAACGAAACCCGCAAGTATCCCTCCATCCTCATTACCATGCCAGATGGTGAGGCTTATGTGGCCCCGGCGGGTGTGCCCATGTTCATGCTGGTGCAGCTGATGCGCAAGGGATTGGACGTGGCCCGCTGGAAGGAATTCGCTCTGCCTGGCTATGAAGGGCTTAAAGAACCCGGCGCTTATGTGGTGTGCTTTGCCGATCAGTCGTGGAGCCTCGCGGGCAAGGGCCTGCAATTTGATGGCAAAGGCGGTGAACTGGAAACTATTGCCCTGTCTGCGCCTTTTGCCAATACAACCATTGATGCCATATTTGAAGAACTGAAAAAGAACGGTTGGCTGCCGCTGGTTCTGGAAGCCGGAGGCCAGACAAGCGTATTTGGCGCGCAGGGCGCGGCCCTCGCCCCCAAGGGGAAAGCCGTGGACTGCCCCCAAACCAGTGACGGCATGTGGGAGGCCTTTGAAACCATATTTGTGAGCGGTACGGAAAATACGGATAAGCCCGTGCGTGTTGTGCTTGGCAGTGAAGGGCTGCGGTTTGCCATGAACCTTGATCTGGATGCCGCACTGGCGGAGATAAGCCTTACAAGAGTGCCAGCAGAGAAGTAGGGCAATATTGAAGTTTAAGGGGATGAGTGAAAGCGTGGCTTATATGTTTGATAAGGACGTATAAGCCACGCTGAATTTTTTAAGATGGCAGGGTGCCCCAAACTGCGCTTAACTCAGGGCTAAATTTATTTTCTGCTGCCTCGCACAATGTGGGCTTTGCCAGTGTTGCCAGCCATGCATAACATCACGTTTGCTGAATTATTTTCTTCAACAAGCAGCGCGACACCGCAAAATAAGCATAGCAAACTAGTCTGCTTTTTTCTGTTCATCCTTGTAGCCGTCATTATAGCCCTGCTGAACAGCATCAACCTTTCTTTCAATTTTTGCAGAGGCTTTGCCAGCAGTCCTGCCAACCCAACTGCATCCGCTGGAAAAGAAAAAAAGCGCAATCAAGGCTGTTGCAAGAATCCGCATGATAAATTCCATCCTAAATTGAGAGTTGTCCTAAAAGAGTCTCTTGTATATTGTGCGGCTGTCCAATCTGGTGCCTTTTTAATAAATAAAGGCATGCAAACATGCAAGCAGGGGAGCAAATGCAAACTTCGCCCATAGCTCTGGTAACGGGCGCTAGCAAGGGAATTGGCAAGGCCATTGCCCTTGGCTTGGCCGCCGATGGTTTTGATATCTGGCTGAACTACCGCAACGACCACGATGCCGCAGAAGCCGTGCGCGATGCCATTGAGGCTCTGGGCCGTCAATGTGTTTTGCTGCCCTTTGACGTGGCGGACAAAGATGCGGTGGAAGCCGCCCTTGATCCACTGCTGGCGGAGGAAACGCCCTTTGCCTTGATCAACAACGCGGGCTTTGCCCGCGATACCGTCTTTGGCCTTATGTCCGAAGAGCAGTGGGATTCTGTCATCGGCGTGCATCTCAACGGGTTTTTTCATGTTTCGCGCAAGGTTGTGCCACGTATGCAGCGGGCGCGCACCGGGCGTGTTGTAAATATCGTTTCCACATCCGGGCAGGCAGGCATGGCCGGGCAGGTGAACTACTCCGCAGCCAAGGCTGGTCTTATCGGCGCAACACGCGCCCTTGCCCGCGAGCTTGGGCGGCGCAATGTGCTCGTTAATGCCGTGGCCCCTGGTTTTATCAGCACCGAAATGACGGCCGGGCTGCCTGTGGATGAATATATGAAAGGCGTGCCCCTTGGCAGACCGGGTTTGCCGGAAGAAGTGGCGGGCTGCGTGCGGTTTTTGTGTTCCAACTTATCGTCCTACGTTACCGGGCAGGTGCTGTCTGTTAACGGCGGACTGTACATGTGAGGCCTGATGCGGCGAGTTGTCATAACTGGCGTTGGGCTTGTATCCGTTCTGGGCGTCAGCCGCGAGCAGATCGCCAACGCGCTGTATAATGGAATTTCGGGCATAGTTGCCGACCCGCAGCGGCTGGAGCACGGGTTTCACAGCCCGCTTACAGGGCGCATAGACGGTTTTGATTGCGCGCGCCATCTTAACAGAAAGCAGCGCAAAAGCATGCCGGATTTTGCCATTCAGGCGCATGCGGCAACGCTGGATGCCCTGGATCAGGCCGGGCTGGCACCTGAAGACCTGCGGTCAGACAGGTGCGGCCTTGTTTTTGGCAATGATTCCACAGTGCAGTCAGTAGTTGACCAGCAGGCGGCGCTGCTGGAGGCGGGCTGCACTTCCGGCATGGGCAGCGGCCATGTTTTTCGCTGCATGAATTCCACCATCACCATGAATCTCAACGTGCTGCTTGGCAATACCGGCCCAAGCTGGACAATAAGCGCCGCTTGCGCCAGCGGGGCATATGCCATTGGTCAGGCGGCAGACCAGATTCGCCTAGGGCGGCTTGACCGCGTGGTCTGCGGCGCTGCGCAAGAAGTGAACTGGCCGTCTGTCTGCTCCTTTGACGGTCTGGGGGCCTTTTCTGCGCGTACGCCTGCGGAGGCGGCCTCCCGCCCCTTTGATAAGGGCAGGGATGGGCTGGTGCCAAGCGGCGGCGCTGCGGCCCTGCTGCTGGAAGATTATGATACTGCCCGCAGCCGCAACGCCTGCATTCTGGCAGAAGTACTCGGCTTTGGTTGCAGCGCGGACGGCGAAACCCTTTCCGTTCCCAGCCGCACAGGGCTTGCGCGTGCCATGCGTATGGCTCTGGCGGAAGGCGGGCTGAGCGTTGCTGATGTGGATATTGTCAACGCGCATGCCACATCCACCCCTCAGGGCGATGCGGCGGAGGCAGCCAATCTCCGGGCCGTTTTCGGCGCCAACTGCCCAAATGTCATGGCGCTGAAGAGCCTCACCGGGCATGAACTGTGGATGTCTGGCGCGGCGCAGACGGCCTATGCCGTCATTATGGCGCAGGCGGGCTTTACAGCTGCTACCATAAATTATGAAGAGCCGGACGATGATACCGCTGGCATTCCTGTGCTTGTCCGCAGGTTGGAGCAACCCCCGCGAGTCGTGCTGAATAATGCGGCAGGCTTTGGCGGCAGCAACGCCAGTATCGCCTTGAGGCTCTGCTGATGCGCTGCGTGGTCGCAGGCAGCGGCATTACCGGCCTGACTGCCGCCTTGCTGCTGGCGCGTCAGGGGCACGATGTTGCCGTGGTGGAAGCGGGCGCGCATGTTGCCCCATTGCTGCGTGGTTTCTGGCGCGAGGGCCTGTATTTTGATACTGGCTTTCACTGCGGCGGTGGTCTGCATGCCGGGGGTGTTTTGCGCCGTTGGCTGCGGGCGCTGGGCGTAGAAAAGCATTTGCGGCAGATCACGACCAGCCGCACGGAGGTCTTCCACTTTGCCGATGGCAAGGTCTTTCAGCTCCCGGCAGGGCATGGAGCGGTAACAGAAGCAGTTGAACGGCAATTCCCCGGCGCAGAGCCAGTCATGGAGGCTTTTCTGCACCATATGGATGCGGAGCTGGGCCACTCCCCCTACCTGAATCCCGCTGTGCGGGCAGAGCCGTCTTTTGCGCTCCACAGCGCGGGCAGCGTGGCGCAGTATGCTGCATCTGCGGGCTTTCCTCCTCACTTGCGGGCCATGCTCGGTACCCGGTGCCTTTTGTATGGCGTGCGGCCCGAAGAATCCTCGCTTGAAGAATATTCCCTTGTGGCAGGGCCGTATTTTCAGTCCAGCGGTTCGTGGCAGGGCGGTGGGCTGGCTCTGGTTGAGGCGCTTCTTGCGGGTCTCGGCGAGCATGGGGTCACTGTGCGTTGCAACGCCGCTGTTACAGGTATCGATGCGGACAAGAGCGCGGGAGTGCGCGGCGTGGTGTTAGGTGACGATTCCCGCCTTGCCTGCGAGCGCTGTTTCTTTACCGGGCATCCCTCGCAGCTTGAGGGGCTGATCCCCAAGGGCCTCATGCGTCCGGCCTACCTGCACCGCATAAATGAGCTGCCGGAAACGCGTTCCGCCATGCTGCTGTTTGCAGAAACACGCGACTGTCTGAATGAAAACGAAAGCATCTATCTGCTGCCGGAGCCTTCTGCGGAAGAACTGTTCCAGGGTGTGGAAAGCGCGCACCCCAGTGTATACCTCTTTTGCGACAGGCCGCAGCCAGATGGCAGAAAGGCTGTGATGGCCGTGGCGCTCATGGATGACAAGGATTTGCCCAACGGCGATCCGCATCCGCGCCCCCAAAGCTATGTGGCGTGGAAGCGTGAGTCCACTGCCCGATTGCAGGCCTACATTGAACAGCGTCTGCCGGAGCTTGCAGGGCGCTGGCGCATCCTGGATGCGGCAAGCCCGCTGACCATGAGGCGCTGGGTTCACGGCGCTACTGGCAGCCTTTATGGTGTGCAGCACCACCTTGGCGCTATGCCCATGCTGCCTGTCACACGCCTGCCGGGGCTGTTTCTGGCCGGGCAGAACATCCTGCTGCCCGGTGTGCTGGGCGGCATGATCAGCGCTGCCCTGGCCGTGGGATTTTCCTTCGGTCACGATAACGTTCTCAAGGAGTTCAGGGAATGCGCGGAAAGCGAGTAGTCGTAACGGGCATGGGCGCGGTTTCGCCATTCGGCGAGGGCGTGGCCGCCATGTACGAAGGTGTGCGTGATAACCGTTGCGCGCTGTCCCCTTTGCCAGCCTACAAGCTTGAAGGCTTGTCGTGCCGTGTGGCCGGGCTGGTGCCTCCATTGCAGGAAAAGCGCATTCCACGGGAATTGCGGCGTTCCATGTCCCCCATGTCCATTTTTGCCTGCCTCGCTGCCTGGGAGGCTCTGGCCAATGCCGGGCTGGGTAATCGGCCAGAGCAGCGCATGGGCGTAGCAGTTGGTTCAACTGTTGGCAGCCCCACCATGCTGCACGAATTTTTTGAAATGTTTCTGCGCGAGCACAGTGTGGAGAGCATGCGCAGTACCGTTTTTTTCAAGGTCATGAGCCATACGGTTGCCGCCAATGTGGCCCTGGCCTGCGGATGCGCAGGCCGCACGCTTGCGCCTGCTGCCGCCTGTGCCTCTGGCCTCATGGGCCTGTGCCTCGGATACGAGGCCATCGCGGCAGGACGGGAAGAAATGATGCTCTGCGGCGGCGCGGATGAATTCCACCTTTTAACCTCCGCAACATTCGACCGCCTTGGCGCAGCATCCCATACAGAAGACCCGGATTGCGCCTCGCGTCCCTTTGATGCGGAACGCACAGGCATTGTTTGCGGCGAAGGTGCGGGCATCCTGCTGCTGGAGAGTCTGGAAAGCGCTCAGGCCCGCAATGCGCCCATACTGGCGGAAATACGCGGTGCGGCCATATCTTCATCGCCCGGCAGCATCGCTCAGCCCGATGCTGCTGCCATTGCCGACTGCATGCGCAGAACGTTGGAAGATGCAGACGTGCAACCGCTGGATGTTGCCTATGTTAACGCCCATGCCACCGCTACAGAATTCGGTGATATCGCAGAAGGGCAGGCCATTGAAGCCGTTTTTGGCTCTGCAACACCTGTCAGCAGCTTTAAAGGACATCTCGGGCATACCATGGCGGCCAGCGGTGCGCTGGAAAGCATTTTGTGTATAGAAATGTTGCAGTCCTCCACCTATTTTCCAACTCGCGGATTGCGTAATCCTGATGCCAGATGCGGAAATTTGAATCATATGTATGGGCAGCTGCATAAACCAAGCGGATTGGTAGTAAAAAACAGTTTTGCGCTTGGCGGTTGCAATTGCACTATCATATTTGATAGGTTGAGTGAAAATTCAATCAATGTTGGGAAAGAATGAACGATAATAAAATTAGAGAGACGATTGACGCGGCCTTGAGTGAAGAATTTGAATTGTCCCCGGATCAGCTTGTTCCTACAGCGCATATCAAGGAAGACCTCGGGCTTGATAGCCTTGATATCGTGGATATGGTCATCGTGCTGGAAAAGGCCTTCAACTTCAAATTGCAAAACAAAGAGTCCCTGGTAAAAATTCAGACACTAGGGGACATTTATGCATTCATCGAGGCCTTGCGCGATGAAGGAACCGTCAAGGCGGAACAGTAATATTGTGTCAAACATTGCCATAAGTGCAATCTTTGTTTGCTGGACAATTATTATTTTGCCTTTAACACTGTGCATTGCCGCGTTGCACACGATTTTTCCCGGTACCATGTGCGTGGTCAACCGGTGGTACATCTGGCTTTATGGCCGCTCTACGCTGTTTTTTTTGCGGCCCTGGCTGCCGGTGCGTATTCGCAACGCACATATGGCAGTGGAGTATCCGGGGTCGGTTGTTGTGTGCAACCATCAGTCTTTTTTGGATATTTACCTGCTTGCGGCGCAGGATCAGGCCAATGTGTGCCTGATAACCAAAAGCTGGCCCTTCCGGTTGCTTTTTTTCTTTGCACCAACCATGCGCAGCGCGGAATATATTGATGCGGAGAGTCTGCCCGCAGAGCAGGTCGAGGCCTTGTGCCTTGAACGTCTGCGTGATGGGGTTACTCTAGTGATTTTCCCCGAGGGCAGCCGTACCCGCACTGGTGCTCTGGGCAAGTTCAGGGCTGGTGCTTTCCACGTTGCTGTCAAGGCCGGTCGCCCTGTGCTCCCCTTGCTTATTCACAACAGCTTCCAGGTGTTTCCTCCTGGCGCCAAGGGCTTTCATCCTGCTACAATCCACATGGAGTTTCTTGATCCAGTTTGGCCGCAGGCCTTTGCCGGAGAACTTTTACCGCATCGCGCCATGATGCGGCATGTCAGAAACCTTTATGTAAAACATCTAACGTGTGCGACAGGAGAGTAACTGTAATGAAAAAATATCTTTTGCTTACGGTGCTGGTGATGACTCTTGCGGCCATTGGCTGCCGTTTTGGCCAGCCTGTGGGCACCTTTGCCTATGACTTCCCCTCTGCCGAAGCCAGCAAGAATATTTCTGAAAAAAAGATGCACGATGCCATCGTCAAGTCTTGCGCTGATTCCGGCTGGCGTGTTTCTGAACCGGCCCCCAACACTATTGAAGCCACAATCATGGTGCGCAACAAGCACACTGTTGTTGTGTCCATCCCCTATACGGCCACACATTACAGCATCAACTACAAGGCCAGCACCAATATGGAATACAAGGCCAAGAGCGACGGCAGCGCTTCCATCCACCCCAATTACAACAAGTGGGTGGGTATTCTTGACCAGAACATCCGCCGGAATGTGACGAGCAGTGAATACTGATTCGCAGCAGCCTGTTACGGCCTTTGTGCCGCACCGTGCCCCCATGCTTCTTCTGAGCGGGCTTGAAAGCTTTAGCTCGGAAGAAGCCCGGGCAACGGCGGCAGTGCGCGAGGATAATCCCTTTCTGCGGCCAGACGGCAAGCTCGAGCGCGTGGCCTATGCGGAAATCATGGCCCAGTGTTTTGCCGCCGGGGCCGGGGCCAGTCTGCTTGCAGATGGTGGTAGTTGCGCGGGTTGGGGCTACCTTGCGGCCCTGCGCGATGTGACCGTGCATGCCGATGCGCATGTGGGGCAGCGCCTGGACGTCTTGGTGCGCGTCTCTGCCAGACTTGGCGAAATTGCGGTGGTTGACGGCGAGGTGCATGCCGAGGGGCAACTGTTGGCCACCGGGCAGTTCAAGATATTTATGCCGGAGGAAACGGCCTGATGCGTTCATCTGCGGGGCTGTTGCTCTTGGCTGGGTTTATTATGGCTTTTACCGTGCTGCCCACTTTTGCGGTTGCGCAGGAGCAGCCGCTTGCAAGCGCCGAGGCTCTGCTGGATGCTGCCGCAAAGCAAAGCGCTGGCATTGCCAACCTGAGCGCTGATTTTGTGCAGGAGAAATCCATGGCCGTACTGGCCCGTCCCATGACTTCACAAGGTTATTTTTGCCTGCGCCGGGGCAGCCATGAAGGTGATGCCCATGGGCGTGCAGCCAGCAAGGACGACAACGGATTTGAAACCGCCGACAGCCTGCTTTGGGCGTACACCCGTCCTCTTGCATCCGGCTTTATCTACAAGAATGGAAAGGGCGCTCTGTGGGAAGGCTCGCCGGAAGCAACGCGCCCTGCCAATGAGCGGGAATCCACGGTTATTACAGCTATAATCCGGAATATTCTGGACTGGATCAGCATTGACCCTGCGGCTCTGCGCGCCACCTACAGGCTTGAGCGCCCGCAGGCCGACAAACCCATGCTCCTGCTGTACCCCCTCCGACAATCTTTTTTTGCAAAGCTTGAAGTAACCTTTGCCGAAGACCTCAAGAGTATACGCCAGTTGACCTTTGCAGAACGTAACGGCGACACGGTACGCATTACTTTTAAACAAACTCGGGTCAATGAGGCCTTGCCAGCGCCATGCGCCGTGCTTGAGGCAGCGGGGAGCGGTGGTCAGTAGGCCTATGGGCAAGCCTTTTATTGTCAGGCTTCATTGCTGGATACGCTCACACAAGATTCTGGGATTCAGCCTGGTTCTTGTTTGTTGGGCGGTTTTTGCCTTGCTGGCTGCCCGAATACAGCCAGATTCCAGCAGCTTGGCCTTTTTTCCCGACGATGCGCCGCAGGTGCGCCGCATGGCCAAAGCCCTGGATGTTTCCCCGGCTTCTGGCCTGCTGTTTATTGATCTTACCACAGAGCGCCAGGGCGGAAAGTATGCGCTTGCAAGCGCTGCCGATGCCATCGTGGGCGATCTGCCGCCGGATATGGCTGAAAGGGTGGGGGCCGTGGGCATGCCCGATGCCCAGGCGCTCATGGCTCTGCTGCCGTATTTTATGGATGATGCCACGTTGGCCCAATTGCAACAGGCAGCTGATGCCCCGCAGATTGATGCCGCTGTGCGCTCGGCTCATGACAATCTGAACAGCCTCCTTGCCGCAGGCCCTGCGCAGGACTGGCTGCGGGCCGATCCACTGGGTTTGCGCAAGTATGTTCTTTCACGCCTGCCAGCAGAGCATGCCGGGGCCATACCGGACCCTGTGCTGGGTTATCCTGTGAGCGCGGACGGCAAACACCTGTTGCTGGTGCTGCGGCCAGCCCATTCCCTGCACGATGTCAGCGCCGCCGCTCGGTTGATGGACGCAATCCATGTCGCCATGCAGAAACACCTCGCGCCGGACATGCAGGGCCTTGTGGTGGGCGGTCACAGGCACAGCGCTGTCAATGCGCAGGTTATCCAGCGCGACGTGACCAATATCGTCTTTTTTTCCATGTTGGGATTTGTGCTGGTGTACGCCCTGCTCGTGCGCTCGCGCGGCGCGCTGTGGCTTATGCTGGTGCCTGCGTTTGCCGCCAGCTTCGCCCTGGGCGGCATGACCCTGCTCTCGCCAGCGCTCTCCGGGCTGGCCCTGGGTTTTGGCGCGTCCGTACTTGGCGTGGCGGAAGACTACGCCGTGCATATGCATTTTGCCCTGCGCAGCGGCGAATCAACAGAGAATGTGCTGGAGCATATTACGCCGCCGCTGTTTCAGGGGTATCTGGTCAATGCTTCCGGATTTGCTGTATTGCTGCTTTCGGGCATCCCGGCGGTACGCCAGCTGGCCCTGTTTGCCCTGCTGACCTTGAGCGCTGGCTTTGCGCTGGCCGTTGTTGTGCTCCCCGTATGTCCCTGGTTCAATGCGCCGCCCCTGCCTGTGCGTAAGGAAAATACAGCGCCGCGTCAGCCAGTGCCTCTGCGTGTCTTTGCGAGTGTTTTTGGATTGTTGCTGCTGTGCTACGCCTTGTTTTCCATTGTGCGCGTGGATGTCTCGCCCCGCACCATGGGGGCGGATATGGCGCAGTTGCAGCAGGATGGCGAGAAGCTCAAGGACATCTGGGGATCGCGCGACAGCAATATTCTTGTGGTTGAAGGCCCGACAACGGACGCAGCTCTTGTCAATGGCCGCGCCGTAGCGCAGGCCCTGCGCGTTCAGGAGCCGGAAAACAAGATCGGCACCCTTACCGATGTGTGGCCTTCGCCAGACCAGGCGCAGGCCAACGTGCAGCGTTGGGAGGCCTTTGCAAAGGCGGAAGGGCCGCGTGTTCAGGCTCTTTTGGCCTCTGCCGCACAGCGTTACGGATTCACCGCGGAAGCCTTTGCCCCCTTTACGCAGTTGCTTGAACGCCCGGTGGCGCAATTTGATCCGTCAGTGCTGCGCGCCGCAGGCCTGGGTGAAGTGGTAGATGTCTTTTTGCATGCGCCGCAAGTTGATGACCATACGGCAAAGCTTTTGCTCTTTACCGGCAAAAAGGCGGATGTGAGCCGTCTGGAGCCTGCCCTCGCCGCGCAGACAATGGCGCTGGCCCCCGGCGAACTTGAAACTACGCTGTTGCAGCAGCTTGCTATGGAAAAACGGCTTGTGCCTCTGGCCTGGATGGCCTGTCTGGCGCTCCTGTTTTTATACTTTCGCGATGCGCGGCGAACCTTGCTTGCATCTTTGCCACCGTTGTGTTCCGTTGCATGTATACTTGCGTGGATGTCCATTACCAGCCACCCGCTAACATTGGCGGGCATGGCGGCAATGCCGCTGGTGCTGGGCCTTGCGGCAGACCACGGCATTGTAGTTACGCACGACCTTGTCAGCGGGGTGAAGATGGGCGTGGAGCGGGCGGTTGTTGTGTCTTCTCTCACCACGTTCACGGGCATGGGGCTGTTGGCCCTTGCGCAACACCCAGCCCTTAAAGCTATGGGTGAAGTTATTTTCTGGGGTTTGATTGTGGAGGTTCCTGTGGCCTTGTGGTTTTTGCCCAGACTCTGCCGGGTGCAAGGAAAACAGGCATGAAGGCCATATGTTATGTGGGCTTGCTGCTGTTGGGGCTTCTTGCTGCTTGCGGCGCACAGCGCACAATGCAGTTGCCGCCGCTTCAGGCAGACCAGCAGAAAGGTTCTCTGATTGCGCAGTTCGGCGCGCGGCTGACCATTGCCGGTCAGAACGCCCCAGTACAGGGCGAAGTACAAATGACTGAAGCGGGCGGAAGCCTGGCCCTTATTCTTCCGCACGGAAGAACTCTGGGCGTCTGCACCTACAGCGCGAATGTAGCGCCAGCCACTGAACCCAAAGTTGCCGCAGCCCCGCAGCCTGTAGAAATGCAATGCACCCCGGCGGAAGGCATGGGCAGGGAGGCCGCCAACCTGCTTGTTCGCGCTGGTGTGGCCGTATACAGAATATTGCCTGCTCTCGGTCAGGATGCTGTGCAGCCGAACCTTGAGGGCAAAGGCTGGAAGGCTCGGTTCAGCCCGACAACGGACGGTTTGAATGGCGTGTACAGCGAGCAGGACGGAATGACCATGGATATGTATTTTGTGGAGATTTCGCATTTATGAGCGTGATGCGTCGTGCCGTCTTGCATGCGGCCAGCCCGTTGGAACATTCGCCCGAGCAGGGCACGTGGCGGCAAAGCTTTTGTTTTGCGGCAGACAGTGCGGTGTTTGCCGGGCATTTTCCGGGGCATCCTGTGTTGCCCGCTGTGGTTCAGGTGCTCATGGCTCAGGTCGCACTTGAAGCAATGGGGCAATCCGCTGATCTGGCCTGTGTGCCGCAGGCAAAATTTCTTGCGCCGCTTGGGCCGGATGTGGATATTTTGCTGACCCTGAGCAAGGGACGGCGTGAAGGGCGCTGGGAATGCACCTTGCACAGCGGTGAAACGCTGGCAGCCCGCATACAGGTGGAGGTGGCAGCCCCATGAGCCTGCACCGCGCTTCACGCCCTCGCCGCCGTAACGCGCCGGAGGTGCCTTCTCTTTGCGTCAGCGTCCAGCGCACGGTGCGCTTTGAAGAGGTGGATGCCGTGCGCTTTATGTGGCACGGCCGCTATGCCAGCTGGCTTGAGGATGGCCGGGAGGCCATGGGCCGTGCCTATGGTATCAGCTATCTCGATTTTCGTGATAGTGGTGTTGTGGTGCCGCTCAAGCTTTTTCATCTGGATTTTCACCATCCGCTGCTCTACAGCCAGACATACACCATCCACGCCGAACTGTTCTGGAATGAGGCCGCAGTGCTGGATTTTGAATACCGTATTGAAGACGCGGCAGGCCTTGTGACCACCACAGCCAGCACAACCCAGCTCATGCTTGATCTGAACGGCAACCTGCTCATGGAGCCGCCAGCCTTTTACCGCGAATTTTGCGCCCAGTGGCGTCAGGGCAAGGTCGTATGCCGCCAGTAATCGCCGTGGTCATTCCGGTGTACAACCACCGTGAAGGCCTGCGCGATGTGGTGCAGCGGGCCCTGAACCAGTGCAGCATGATCATTGTGGTGGACGACGGCTCCACAGACGGCAGTGCTGATGGTCTGGAAGGCCTGCCCATCACGCTTGTGCGTCTGCCCCGCAACGGCGGCAAGGGCGCGGCCCTGCTGGCTGGCGCGGTAGAGGCCGCACGGCTTGGCGCAACGTACATGATTACGCTGGATGCCGACGGGCAGCACTACCCGGAGGATATCCCCCTTTTTTTGCAGGCCATTGCGCAGCACCCTGGCGCAATTATTGTGGGTTGCCGTGATTTCAACGTACCGCACGTGCCGGGCTCGTCCCGTTTTGGCAGGGCGTTTTCCGCATTCTGGATGCGTGTGCAGACAGGGGAACGGGTGCGCGACATGCAGAGCGGCTTCCGCGCTTATCCCTTGCGCGTGCTGGACTGCCTGAAATTCACGGAGCCGGGCTACGCCTTTGAGATTGAAGTGCTGGTGCGCGCAGCTTGGGCCGGATTTGACGTGCGCGAAATTGACATTCGGGTGTATTATCCGCCGAGGGAAGAGCGCGTTTCTCACTTCAAGGCGCTCAAGGACAATGTGCGCATTTCTCTGCTGAACACGCGGCTGACCATTCGCGCCCTGGTGCCTGTGCCCTTTCGGCAGCACAGCGTGGACGAGCAGGGCCGCATATCCTTGCTGCACCCCATGGATTCCCTGCGCCGCCTGCTTGCAGACAGGGCCACGCCGTGGCAATTGGGGCGTTCCGCTGCTGTTGCCATAGCTGTTTCCACACTGCCTTTGCCGGGCTTGCAGAGCATTCTGCTTTTGCTGTGCATTGGCTGGCTGCGGTTGAACAGACTCTGCGCGCTGGCCATGATCCCGCTCACGTGGCCCCCATTTGTGCCCGGCCTTGGGGTTTTGCTTGGCTACAGACTGCGCAACGGCAGTTGGCTTACTGAATTTTCTGTGCAGACCCTCGGTTATGAAGCTCCCAAGCGCATACTCGACTGGTTTGCGGGCGCGCTTGTTCTTGCCCCTGTGCTGGGGCTGCTTGCAGGGGCCGTAGTGGGTGCGCTGGCCTATCTTGCGGCGCGCGGCATGGTATCCATGCCGCAAGGGGGCGGCAAAGGGAGCAACCTTGCAGACTAAACGCCCCATAACCGCCGTACTTGGCTCCCGGCTGCAATACGGTTTTTTTGAGGTTCTCGTGCGCTGCCGGATGGTCTTTGCAGCGCGAGTGGTATTGGCCTTTGTTGTCTTGTATTATGCCATGCTGCCCCATGTGCGCCAGCGCTGTGCGGCCTATATTAACCGCCGCTTTCCCCGTGCCGGAGCCTTGAGCAGGTTTGTGCATGCCTACCGCCTGTATCTGAATTTTGGGCAGGTATTGCTGGACAGGATGATTGCCGGAGTGACCGGTCGGTTTCCTTTTTGCGAAACAGACCAGCAGGTGCGGCAGCGATTTGCCGAGGCAGGGGCCAACCCGTATGGCTGCATTGTGCTGACGGCCCATATTGGCGCATGGCAGGTGGGCATCGCGGGGCTGGAGCAGTTTGACCGCCCGGTGAATGTGGTGCAGTTGCACAATCCCGAGGATCAGGGCAAACACTACTTCCAGCATGGTAAGGGCAGGCCGTTCAAGATTATTGATTCGGCGGACCCTGTGGGTTCAATGGTAGAAGCCGCCGCAGCGCTGCGGCGTGGTGAAGTTGTCTGTCTTATGGGCGACAGGCTGCACGGCACACGTCAGGCCGGGCAGGGCGTTGAGGTCATGTTTATGGGGGGGAGCATCCGCATCCCTGCCAGCGCCTACGCGCTTGCCTCCATCACGGGGGCGGAACTGCTCATGCTTTTCACGGTGCGTGAAAAAGGCGTCACCAGAGTTTTTATGGCTGAGCGGCTGGCGGTGCCTGCTGGTTTGCCGCGCCGCGATGTTTCTGTTTTTCAGCCGTATGCGCAGCAGTTTGCCGCAGCTCTGGAGACTGTTGTGGAACGGCACCCGTACCAGTTCTTTAATTTTTACGATATGTGGTCGCAATGATGACAAAAAATGAAATGGAATCCGCCCTGAAAGTGGCGATTATTGATGGCCTGCGCCTCGAAGACGTTACCGTGGAAGACATTGATTCCTCGGCCCCGCTATTTGGAGATTCCGGCCTGATGCTGGATTCGCTGGACGCGGTGGAGCTTGTGGTCGTGGTTGAAAAGCATTTTGGCGTAGCCATTGCTGATGCGGAGGAAGCCCGCAAGGCCTTTACCTCAGTGAGCGGCCTCGCAGACTTTATCTGCGCCCGTAAAGCGCAGGCGTGAGAAAAGCAATGCTGCACGGTTCAGGCGTTGTTGTAACAGGCATGGCCTGCCTGTGCGCGGCGGGTGACAGCCCGTCTGCGGTTCTGGATGGTCTGCAAAACGGGCAGGGCGGGCTAGTTGCGTCTAGTGTGCTGGACAGCCGGGCCTTGCCATATCCGTTTTTCGGGCTTGCTGAAAAGCATTTTCCCGGCGGGCGCAAGCATTCCGCGCAGGATACCCTCACGCTCGCAAGGGCCGTGTGCCATAGCGCGCTGGCCGAGTCAGCGCTGCCCCAGCATCTGTTGCTTGAGGCGGGCATTGTGCTTGGCACAACCGCCGGGAGCGCATCGCATTTTCTGGAGTCTTACGCCGCCAGCCGTGGAACCACGCCAGAGCAGGTTGCGGAATCAGCATCATCTGTATGCTCCTGCGCACAGGGGGCTGACCGTGACGACTACTTTAGCGCCAATCTTGCGCTGGAGATGGACGTTGAGGCCCACGGGCCGCGCCTGACCGTTACCGACGCCTGCACATCGGGTGCGGACGCCATTGGTCTGGCGATGGATCTCATCACCACAGGCCAGTGCCAGTGCGTGCTCTGCGGCGGTGCCGATGCCCTGAGCCTCGTGCCGCATACGGGCTTTGCGCGGTTGATGATATATTCCGACCAGCCATGCCGCCCCTTTGATCGCGACCGCAAAGGCCTGAATCTTGGCGAAGGCGCAGCCGCGCTTGTTCTGGAAAGCGCCGAGCATGCCCGCGCGCGCAATGCCGCAGTGCTCGGGCATGTGCTGGGCTACGGCAATGCCTCTGACGCGCACCATTTTACCGCGCCGCATCCTGAAGGGCGGGGGCTGGCATTCGCCATAGGCTCGGCCTTGGAACAGGCAGGCCTTACAGCGGCAGATATGGCCTTTGTGAACGCGCATGGCACGTCTACGCGCGAGAACGACAAGGTTGAAGGACGGCTTTTGCGCACCCTGCTGCCGGGGGTGCCCATATGGGCCAGCAAGGGCGGCACAGGGCACACCCTCGGGGCCGCTGGCGCGCTGGAAGCCGTGCTGACGCTCGCGGCCCTGCGCAACGGCACGGTTCCTGCCTCGCCGGAGTTTTTCAATATTGACCCTGAAATAGGTTTTGCGCCCACGCAGAGCGCCCTTGCGGCATCTTCTCCATTTGCGCTTTCAACCTCTCTGGGGTTTGGCGGCGGCAATGCCGCTCTGGTTCTGGGGAGGGTGAAGCCATGAGCAGTGCAGCGCTTTCTGTGGCGGGAACCGGGCTTGTGCACAGCATCGGCGGCAAGGATGCCCTTGCAGCCATACAGCAAGGGCAAACGCCTGCCATATCTGCCCCCGATATTTCTTCACTCGCGGCATTGTTGCCGGGTGTGTCGCTGCGCCGCATTCCCCGGTATGCGCGTATGGCGCTTCTGGCATGCGTGCAGGCTCTGGATGCGGCGGGCTGGCGGCAAAAAGAAGTCCTGCACCGTACAGCTCTTGTTTTTGGCACGGCCTACAGCAGCTCGCAAATGAGTATGGATTTCATGGATTCCATTCTGGATAACGGGCCGCATCTTTCTTCGCCAACGGCCTTTTCGCATGCCGTCAACAATATGGGCGCGGGCCTGCTCAGCCTGCTGCTTGGCATTGAGGGGCCGTGCTTTACCATCTCGCAGTTTGAGCTTTCTTTCGCCGGTGCCATGAGCACGGCGGCAGCTCTGCTGGGCGCGGGCCGGGCCGAGAGGGTGCTGCTGTGCGCGGTGGACGAAACCGACAGCCGTTTTTCCCGCTGCTGCCCAGAATATTTAAGCAGCAAGCACCCCCAGACGGAAGGGGCCGTTGCTCTGTGTTTGGGCAGGCAAGCTGCCGGTGCGCCCTCGCTGCGAGTGCGGTGGGGGCAAGAGCCGGAGGCGGACGGCCCTGTCTTTGCTTCGGGTGCCGCATCCGGGCCGGGCTGGGTAAATCATGAACATCTGTATGGTCATGGGCCGCTGGCGCAGGCACTAGATGTTATGCTGGCCCTGAACATGCCGCAGACGGCCAGGGCCGAAGCTGTTAACTGCGTCTGCGCTGCTGCTGCAAGCGGCAGACAGGCATTAATCGAAGTGCGGGGTGCGTGATGGAATCCTGGCCGCTTGAGCGGATTGCAATTCTTGATTTCAGGGCTGTTACGGCGATAGTGCAATCCGTGGCGCAGGCAGAGTTGAGCCAACGCAACCCGCTGAGCTTTGAGGCGCGCGCGCCGCACGAGTTTGCATCCATGCGCTGGGAATCGCTTGGGCTTGATGCCACTGCGCTGGAAAATATGGCGCAGCGTTGTAATGCCATGTTTCATACTACTGCAGCAGCGCCCGAGGTTGGCGGGCAGTGCGGTGATTTTTCGCAACAGGTTTTGCAGCAGTGGGAAAACAGCGACCGCTCGCTCACGTTTTTTACTTCCGGCTCAACAGGCAAGCCCAAGCCCTGCACGCATAAGGAAAGCCACATCCGGCAGGAAGTGACCAGTCTGGCACCCATTGTGGCGGACAGAACCTCGGCGCTGATTACCGTCCCCATGCATCATATGTACGGCTTTACGTTTGGCTTGCTGCTGCCCCTGAGCCTAGGGGTGCCCATCCGCAGCGTGCCGCCCCTGCCAACAATGGTTGAGGCGCAGATGCGCCCCGGCGACCTTGTTATCAGCATACCGCTGTTGCTGTCGCGCCTTGTGGATATGCGCGGATGGCAGGCTTCCAACTCGGAGGCGGGGCAGGGCATTACCCTGCTGACTGGCACTTCGCCCACGCCGCCCGAGGTGATGTATGCGTTGGAGCGGCAGGGCTTTCGTGTAATGGAATTTTTTGGCTCGTCAGAGATGGGTGTGGTTTGCGGCCGCTTTGAGCCGGAAGCCGATTATGAACTGCTGCCGCATGTGGCGCGGGGAGAAGGGGAGCACGGCAACGCGCTGGTGCGCTGCCTGCCGGATGGCGTGGTGCAGCACTACCCGCTGATGGATAATGTAACCTGGACAGGCCAGCGACACCTGCGACCGGGCGCGCGCATCGACAAAGCCGTGCAGGTGGGCGGCATCAATGTGTTTCCCCAGTATGTGGCCTCGGTCATCGAGCGCCACGAAGGGGTAAAACAGTGCCTAGTGCGGCTGATGCGGCAGGACGAGGGATACAGACTCAAAGCCTTTGTGGTGCCGCAGCATGGCTATGACGTGTCAGCCCTGCACAAGGAGCTGATACTGCATGCCCGTTGTGAATTGAGCGACGTGCAACGCCCTGGAGCTTATACCTTTGGCCCGGATATCCCCCGTGGCCCGCTTGGCAAGCCGATGGATTGGTGACAATAACGAGCTAAAACACAGTCATCATAATAAGCAGATAGCCAGCCATGATAGAACGAACTTTTCAAGATATTCCTGGTGGGAAAATTGAAGATGCGGACCAGCATGAATTTCTGGTCAGTCTTGGCTGGTCTAGAGGAATTTCTTGGAATGATCTGTTGCGGTCAAAGCGCATACTTATAGTTTCTGAAGCGGGCGCGGGTAAAACTCATGAATGCCGAGAACAATCCAAGCGTCTGAGCAATGCTGGTGAACCTGCTTTTTTTGTTGAAATCTCATCATTGGCATCAGCGAATCTTAGAGATTTATTTGATTCTGAGGAGGAAGCTCGTCTTGACGGTTGGCTTGCTTCGCCAGATAAAGAAGCCACTTTTTTTCTCGATTCAATTGATGAGCTTAAGCTTACGCAGTATTCGTTTGAGCTGGCGCTTAAGCGTTTCAAGAAAGAGATAAAAGATCAGCTCCATAGGGCAAAAATTGTTATAACAACCCGTCCAATTCTTTTTGACGAACATTTGATTCGAGAATTGCTGCCAATCCCTCCCGCACAGCCGAAAGGTTCTAAAGAAGAACGGTTTGCGGAGATCATGACGCGTGAGCCTTTGCAGCAGCACAACGCCGATGATGCAAACGACCCCCTAGGGTGGCGTTTAGTGGCCTTACTGCCCCTTTCCGATGAACAAATTAAAGAGGTTGCCTCACAACAGGGTGTGGAGAACCCAGAGCATCTATTAGAAGACTTGCAACGCCGCAAAGCGCAATCTTTTGCGCGCCGTCCGCAAGACCTCATTGAACTATGCGCTGACTGGCGGGAAAACAGGCGAATACGAATACATCGTGATCAAGTCAAAACAAATATTTATGTGAAACTTGAGGCGCGCGTTGATAGGCGTGAAGCCTGTGAATTGTCGTCAAATAAAGCGTGGGAAGGTGCTAGCAGGCTGGCACTTGCAATGCAAGTCATGCGCCTTTTTACAATTCGGCACAGTGCTGCCTCAGACATCAATGGGGGCGATGCAGCCCTGAATCCGTTACGTATCTTGTCTGATTGGCAGCCAAATGAAGTGAAAACGCTGCTTGAGCGACCGCTTTTTGGTTTTGCTTCTTATGGCCGGGTGCGGTTTCACCATCGTTCAGTGATAGAATATCTTGCTGCCGAGCGTCTTACGTACCTTCGCGAGCAAAGAATGCCTCTGAACGCTTTAAGACGACTTATTTTTGCTGAAACAAAAAGCAAAGTAATAGTTCGACCCTCCAAACGCCCTGTTGCAGCGTGGCTTGCGTTGAATATCCCTAGTATATTTGAGTTACTGCGAGATCATGAGCCGGAAGTTCTTTTAAATGAAGGCGACCCGGAAGCACTCAGCTTGGCTCAGCGAAAGGAGATTCTGCGAGCCTTTGCCAATAGATATTGTTCCAGTGGTTGGCGAGGAATGGATGTGCCGTCCATTCTGGTTGAGCGCTTTGCTTCAGCTGATCTGGCAGATGAAATTCGTCAGCTATGGCAAGGAGGAGTGGAGAATCCTGAAGTTCGGCTGTTACTTATTGGCCTCATTGGTGCTGGAAATATAACTTTTTGTGCAGATATTGCATACAGCCTGCTGGAAAATACAAATTCACCTGATACTGATGACACTGAAAAAATCAAGGCTCTCCAATCCCTTGTCGTGCTCAACGATGAAAGACTGAATGCGCTTTCTGCATGCATAGCAAAAGGTAATATTTCTTGGTCAAATCGTGCTGTGAGTAGAGCTGCTGCTATTCTTTTCCCCCAGTTTATGTCCCCAGAGCAGTTGTGCCAAACGATTCGATGGATAAAACCGAAGGAAGACGCCGTATGGGATATTCGCAGACATTTGCCGTGGATTCTAGAAAATACGAAGTTTGAGTATTCACTACTTGAACAGTTGAGGGACAGCATTGTAAAACTATTGACTGAGGGACTTAGGTGGCAACAAGAGTGGCCGAACATTACCAGTGATTGGCCTCAATATTGTGAAGCATTGGCAGCAACATGTTCTCAAGGCATTAAATTTGAAGTAAATGATAAGTGGCTCCATGCCTGCGTTCTCGCACTATGTATAAATAGGGGGGAGCAATCCGTTGACACTTCAGTACGCACTTTGCGAGAACATTTGCTTAAATTCCCCGCTCAAAAATATAGATCTCTTTTTTGGGCCGGAGATATCTTTTTTCAATCACTTCACAAAGAAGATAACTCCGATGAAAGACTGTATAGATTAAGTAGTGATGGGCCGGTGCCGCTTATTCAAGATAGAGATTTACCTTGGTTGCAAATTGATTTGGCAGATAAAAGCCGTAGTATTGCAGAACGAGCCATGCTCTGCGAAGCGATTGTGCTGCTCACGCCAGGCCATCAGCTTGTTGGAGAAAATCTTGAATCTCTTGCGCAGCTTGTTGCAGATAATCCTTCGCTCCTTGAAATCCTTAGCAACCGAGCTATTGCACGAGTAAAGAGTAAAGAACGGAAGTTAAGTTTTGAAATAAAACAAGCTAAGCGTGAAGAACAAGCAAGGCGGGAGAAGGCTAAGAATCGTGAAGGTTGGATAAGGTTTTGGAGGGACGTTGCCAACCAACCTGGTGATACATTTTCAAGTGAGAAATCATTCAACACGGCTTGGAATTTGTGGATCTTCATGCGCAGACTGGCAAATGATGATAATTTGTCTGTCTGGAATCGGGTCGCTATTGAAGATTACTTTGATAGAGCCACTGCGGATAGACTTAAATCTGTTTTAACTACCATATGGCGCAACGATAGCCCGACATTGCTTTGTGAACGTCCAGATGAAAGTCGTAATTCTTATTTAAGACGCTGGGAACTGGGCTTGGCAGCAATCAGCGCTGAAGCAGAAGATTCCGAATGGGCAAAAAACCTAACAGGAGAAGAAGCCCAAAAAGCCACACGTTACGCTCTTCTTGAGCTGAACGAACTCCCACAATGGATAGGCCCACTTGTAGAAGCTCATCCCTCTGCTGCGGAAATCCTTTGGAAGGAAATATCGTGGGAACTAGCGCAAACGTCTGAGGTGGGCAACTATTCTTGGTTGCTCCAGAAGCTTGGTGGTATTCCAAAAAATGTGGCGGAGTTATTTCTTCCACGCCTGTTGACATGGTTGGAATCTGGCGTTGTTCAAAACGAAAATAATGATATTGTTATTGCAGAAAAAATTCGCCATGCCACACGCTCAATAATAAAATACGGCGATGTTGCGACAAAGGCAAAATTTGCGCAAACAGCTCAGGAACGTCTCGCGTGTTCTCTTTCATCGGAATTGCGCGATACATGGCTCTCCACATTGTTGCAGATTGACCCAGAACGTGGGGTAGTGGCATTTGAACAGTTTGCAAACACGGTGGAGCCTTCTGCTCGCTCCGAAGTAGTGTCATGTTTTTCTGCGTTTTTCGGGAATCGTGATAGTGCTGTGAATTTGCGAGACAAACTATTAACGCCACAGCTATTGCTGCGGCTGCTTCGTCTGGCCTACCAACATGTTCGGGTTGAAGATGATACACACCGCGAAGGCGTTTTTTCCCCAGATGCTCGCGATGATGCCCAGACGGCGCGCTATACTATTTCTAACGCATTGTTCAGCATAAAAGGTGACGAAGGCTTTAGTGTTCAGCTTGAAATGGCGGCAGATCCTCTTTGCAGGCATTTAAAAGACAGACTTATCGCAATGGCTGATGAAAACTTGGCTCAAGAAATTGATTCGGATGCGGATGTGTATGATGAATCACGAGCGATTGCTCTCGATAAACGTGGCGAAGCCCCTGCAGCCAGTAATGAAGCAATGTTTGGTATCTTAAAAGACAGGTTGTCTGACCTGGATGACCTTTTGCTGCGCGACACGTCTCCTCGTGAGTTGTGGGCAGGAATTGATAAAGAGTGGATACTGAGGCGCGCAATAGCGCGGGAGCTGGAGATCGCCGCCAATTCTCTTTACACCGTCGATCAGGAAGCAGCAACCGCAGATGAAAAAAAGACAGACATCCGTTTGCGTTCCGTGGTCGGTGGTTATGAGGCTGTAATTGAGATTAAGTTAGGTGATGAACGTACTGCTAACGATCTGCGCGATACGATTGAGAACCAACTTGTAAAAAAATATCTGGCCGCTGAAAAGAGTAGGGCTGGTGCGTTGCTTGTGGCAATTTCCATAGATCGTAAATGGGATCACCCCAGTGAAAAGCGAAGGATCAATGTCGAGGATCTTTTTGAACTTCTGCGTAATGAAGCGGAGCGTGTGCAAAATGCCTTGGACGGTAAAGTGTTCCTTAATGTTCATCTCCTAGATTTGCGTCCTCGCCTGTCAACTGAGAAGAAAGCCAAAATCAAATTCTAACGTTAGCGTTCAATAGCAAAAAAAGTGGCTTATACGTCTTATTCAGATCGTATAAGCCACTTTAATTTGTGGGGGTTGGTGGAGGCGGGGGGAGTTGAACCCCCGTCCGAGAACTGTCCACACGAAGCATCTACAGGTTTATGTCAGGTATTAATTTCACCGTGGTGGTAGCCCCTGACCGGGCGCCTCACGGCAATCTCGCCGGTAAACTCCTCGCGGAAAACCCCGGTAAGAGCCAGTTTCCGCCAGCCTGATAAGTGTCGCCATTCAGGGTTATCAGACATGGCCCAGAATGACGTGACCGCCTAGGCGATCGTTGCCTCGCTGTTTTTAGGCAGCGTAAGCGTAGTCGTAATCGTTGTTGGCAATTACTTTTGTTGCCGCTTTTTACGAGGCCAGCGGCGCCTCGACCTGCCGCTAAGGCTTCCACGTCCCCGTCGAAACCAGTGCGCCCCCATTTGGTCAAGCATTACAATAAGTCGCTTGTTCGACTTTGGCAAGCTCTATCGAATGTAGAAATGCGAGAGCGGGCCCTTAAGGCACATATGGTAGTGCCCAAGCAGGGGATTGGCGTCTTCAACCTGATCGATAATATCGTTATGGATCTGGGTTGCCAGTTCTACACCGTGCGAGAGCATGGCCACCTGGGCCATCTGCTTGAAGCTCTTTTGCAAATCCGGCTTGCGCGTGATGATGTCACACAACAGGTTGGCGTCGTTGTCGTTGCCTTCAACCACCAGGGTTCCCTCTGGCGAAACATACACATGCAGGCGGTCTTCGGGCCGGAGGTGGCGTTCTTCAAGCTGGGTGTTCAGCATGTCCATAAAGGCTTCCTGAAGCGAATCAAGCCGCGCTTCAAGTGCCGTAACAAGCCCTTCGCCATCCTTTGCCAGACACCGCAAAGTTCTGGCCGATGCTTCGTCCAGGCCCGAAAGCGGTTGCCCCGCAATCTGCCCGTGCCGTGCATGCGAGGCTGCTTCGGGAGCGCCAGTTTGCATATGGAGCATGGCGCTTATGCAATTGTTGTTTTCGTTAGTCACATGCTCCCCCTGTGGCTATGGTCAAATTTGCCTTTTCGTTATCTGGGGAAGGTATTAGCAAGATAAGTGCCAGTTCTCATTGCAGGCCTGAAAAGGGGCAAAAAGTTTAGAAAAAGTCAAAAAATTGTCAGAAAGATGCGTAGATATTGGCCGCAGTACGATAATGTCCCGGCAAGCATGAAAGAAAAATGCCGCATGGCAAAAACCACACGGCAAAATTTGCAGAGTGCTATTTTTCCAGGCTGCGGGCCAGCGCCTCGCCCTGTTCGCCGCCGCCTGCCATGCGCGCAAGCTCGGCGTGGCGGTCTTCCTTGTTAAGGGGGGAGCAGAGGGTAAAGGTTTCCCCGTCGCGCACCATCTTAACAATCTGAAAGTGCCTGCGGGCGCGGGCCGCCAGTTGCGGCCAGTGGGTGATGAGCAGCATCTGGCGCGTTTCGGCCAGCGCGTAGAGCTTTTCGGCCAGCTTGTTCAGGGTCATGCCGCCAACGCCCGCATCGACTTCGTCAAATATGAATGTAGCGCCTTCGTCATCCTGCTGCACGCTGGCAAGCGCCAGCAAAAAGCGCGAAAGCTCGCCGCCCGAGGCTATTTTATCCAGAGGCTGCGGGGGCTGACCGGGGTTGGGCGCCCAAAGGATGCGCCCGCGCTCGTCCGCAACGCCGGGCCAGATTTCCTGCACGGCGAAATCGGGCAATACCCGCACCTGATCTGAAAAGCCCAACTGGCGCAGTTCGTTTTCAAGCTTGGTGGCAATGGCGGCTGCTGCCTCGCGGCGCGCCGGGATGATGCGGGCAGTCACGGCGGCAAGCTCTGCGGCAAGAGCTGCCGCTTCCTTGTCCAGCCGGGTGATGTCCAGCGCGCAGACATCAAGGAAGGAAAGGTTTTCGGAAATTTCTTCGCGCAGGGAAAGAATCTCCGGCAGGGTTCTGTGCAGCTTGCGCTTGAGTTGCGCAAGGGCAAACAGGCGTTCTTCCAGATGATCCATGTCGGGCATTTCGTCCAGCCCCGGCAAGGCAGGCGGGCGGCGAAGCCTGCCGCCAAGGTGGGCCAACTGCTGCCGCAGGGCCGCCACAGCGTCGGCATCGGCCTGGAGGGAATCGTCCTCGCGGCACATGCGCTGCAAGAGTTTTTCAAGCTGGCCCAACTGGTCGATCACGCCTTCCTGCTCATCGCCTTGCAGCAAAATGAGCGCCTGTTCGTAATTCTCCTGCTGGTGCTCCATGGAGCGGGCCAGCGCGCGGATTTCTTCCAGCTTTTCTTCTTCGCCCTCTTCAGGAGAAACCTTGTCGATCTCCTGCTGCTGCATTTCAAGCAGTTCGCGCCGTTCGCCCAGTCCGGCCTGACGCTCAAGCAGGGCAGAGCGCTGGGCCGCATTGGCCTGAAGGCGCGCAAGCAGGGCGTCCCGCTGGTGCAGAAGTTCGGGGCAGCTCAGGCCGCTTTCCAGCAGTTTGGCCTGAAATGAAGATTGAAGCAGTTTTTGCTGGGCGTGTTGGCTTGTGTGGGCCACAAGGCGGTTGCGCAGGTCGCGCAGGCTATCTTGCGAGCGCAGTTCATCGTTGATGTACAGGCGGCTGCGCCCTGTCTCCGCCACAATCTCGCGGCGCAGAACCATGTCCGCATCTTTTGTGCTGAACAGGGCCTCCACCTGTGCACGCTCAGCGCCCGCGCGCACCATATCCGCCGAAAGCTTGTCGCCAAGCAGAAAACCCAGCGCTTTAAGGATAAAGCTCTTCCCCGCCCCGGTTTCACCCGTCAGCACGTTCATGCCGGGCGAAAACTCCAGTTCCATGTCCTCAATGAGGGCCAGATTACGAATGCGCAGGTATTCAAGCATGGCTTTAACGTGTTTTTATGGCGGTTTATGTGCTTAATGTAAAACTTTAACTATTTTGGATGCCCTTACATTTCAAACTATTGGCGAAGGCGTGGATCAAAGATATCCCGCAGGCTTTCACCCAGAAGGTTATAGCCCAATACCGTTACCAGGATGGCCAGACCGGGATACACCGACAGCCAGGGCGCGGTTTCAATCACGGCTTTGCCGTCCATGAGCATGTTGCCCCAACTGGCTGCTGGGGGCTGCACGCCAAGCCCCAGAAAGCTGAGGCTTGATTCCACCAGTATGGCCCCGGCAACGCCCAGTGTAGCGGTTATCAGCACGGGCGCAAGGGCATTGGGCAGTATATGTCGAAACAATATGCCCGCAGTGGATGTGCCTGCCAGCCGCGCGGCATCGACAAATTCGCGTTCGCGCAGTGTAAGCGCCTCTGCTCGTACAAGGCGGGTAACGCCCATCCACGAAGTAAGCCCAATAACCACCATGATATTGGTAAGATTGGGTTCAAGAAAGGCAATAACCGCCAGGATAAGAAAAAATGACGGAAAACAGAGCATTATATCAACCACGCGCATGATGCACTCGTCCACCCAACGGCGGAAATAGCCACTCACGAGGCCAAGAACCGTGCCGATGCTGACAGATATGCCCACAGCCACAAAGCCCACCCACAGCGAAACCCTGCCGCCGTAGAGCAGGCGGGAAAAAACATCGCGCCCAAGACGGTCTGTGCCGAACAGAAAGCGGGAGGAGGGCGGCTCCAGAATATTGTCCAGATGCAGGGCGTTGGGGTCAAAGGGCGCAATCCACGGGGCAAGGAGCGCGGCCAGCGACATGGCAAGCACAATAACAAGCCCCAGTACAAGCATAAGGTTGCGGCCAAGCAGCTTTTTGACGGCGCGGGGCAGCATCAGGCGTTGTCCTTTGCGTTGCGGATGCGCGGGTCTGCGATTCCGTAGCAGAAATCCGCCAGCAGGTTGCCCGCCAGCGTGAGCACCGCCCCAAGCACCAGATTACCCATGATCATGGTGTAATCGCGCGCCATGACAGCGCCGTAAAACAACTGGCCCAGCCCCGGCAGGGCAAATATGGATTCAATGATGACGCTGCCGCCAATAAGCCCCGGCACAGAAAGGCCCAGCAGGGTTATGACAGGCAGCAGAGCGTTGCGCAGGGCGTGCCGCCAGATAACCGCGCCAGCGCCAAGCCCCTTGGCCCGCGCCGTGAGAATATAATCCTGCCGCAGCACTTCAAGCATGCAGGCGCGCATGTAGCGCGACATGCCAGCCAGCCCGCCCACGGTATACACCAGTGTGGGCAGGGCCAGATGCCGCGCCAGATCGCAAAACTTGCCCCAGGCGTTCAACTGCTCGTAATTCATGGATGTAAGGCCGGAAATGGGCAGCCATTGCAGCTCAATGCCAAAAAACATCATGAGCAGCAGGGCCAGCCAGAAGGACGGCATGGCAAAACCCAGAAAAACCAGCACGGTGACGGACTTGTCCAGCAGAGAATTCTGCCGGCAGGCGGAGACAATGCCCACCGGAATGGCAATGAGCAGAGTGAGCACCAGCGAAATAACGTTCATGCCCACGGTGAGGGGCAGGCGCTCAAGAATCTTGGTCAGCACCGGGCGGGAATCGGCAGACATGGAATTGCCGAAATCCAGATGCACGATGCGGGTCAGCCAGTCCCAGTACTGCACATAGAGGGGGCGATCCAGCCCGTAAAGCACCTCAAGCCGCTGACGCGCCGCAGCGCCAGCCAGCGGATTGAGCGTGGTTTCCATATCTGTGGGCGAGCCAGGGGCCAGATGGATGACCCAGAAGCTGATAATGGTGATGCCCCACAGCACAAGCAGCATCCACAACGTTTTGCGTAAAACGTGCAGTAGCGGGCCGGAAAGGCGGCCTTTTGCGGCAGATGCGGGCAGGGTGCTCATGAAAAAAGCTTACTCCGTGCGGGTCATCCACTGGCGCATGTCGTCCACTTCCTTCTGCCAGCCAGACGAGAGGCGCAGCTTCAAAAAGCGGGCGTACAGGGCATCCAGCAGGCCGGTGCACACTTCCATAAGATAGAACTTTTCAAGCAGCAGGGCGTCCGGGTCGTCATCGCTGTCGCCCTTGTCGAGCTTGGGGGTTTTGAGGCTGTTGAGGCAGAAATCCTCGGCCTTGAGGCTGACCTGAAAGGCAAGCTCTTCTTTTTCAAGGCGCAGCAGAGCGCGGCTGACCTGTTTGCCGGTGCCAAGGCCAAAGCGGGCCTCGCGGAGAGGGGAGAGCGAGCCGGAAACAGAGGCTGTTTCGCGGGCATCACCTTCGCCGCCTTCCACCACGATACGCTGTTCCATGGAAACGGCAAAAGGCGCGCCGTCCTTATCAGTGAACGCGCCGGGGGCCGTGTCGCTCTGATACCAGAGCCAGGTCAGAAATTCCTTGCCGAGAATGCTGTCAGTGGATTCGCCAAGATAAGGCATGTTCATGGGGTCTCCGTGCCGTCATCAGGAAAGGGGAGCGAACTGCGTGGGTTCCAGCTTGTCCAGGCGGATCAGGCTTTCTTCGTCCAGCATGGAGACCGCCAGATTATAGGGCGTCAATTGCTCCAGGTGCAGCTCAAAAGTTTTGAGAAACTCTTCCAGGAAGAGGTCGATCATCTTGTTCTGGGTGGAGGCAAACCAGACCTCGTTCTTGTCTGTGGCCCAGAGCACGTTGAATTCGCCGGGAACAGGCAAAAAGCGGGAGCGCAGGCGCAGCAGCACCTGCTCCTTGAGTTCTTTTTTGCGCTCGCGGGCAATGTAGTTCTTGCCCTGTTCGCCCATGCGTTTTTTTTCTTCCTTAAGGGCAAGGGCAACGTGCTTTTTGACCACGCCAGCGGGTATGCGTCGCATATCCAGCCGCAGAGAAAACACGATGTACGCGCCTTTCTGGGGCGGGGCCGTCACCCAGTCAGTATCGAGCATATCCTCAAAACAGGTCCATCCCTGGCCCTGCATTTCAGGAATATCGTCAATGTCGCGCATGGCGAACTGTTTCAGTTTGTCCGGTATCTGCGGCCAGAGCGTGGCCGGAACAGGATCAAGAATGCGGAACCGTGTAAAGCTGCAAGAGCTGTTGGCAAAGCCCATGGAAACTCCTTGCTGTGAAAACCAGTGTTGGCAGTGTTGTACGTCAGAGCCGCTTCGGGAGCAAGTGCGGGGCTGACCCCTGGTTTGCGCCCGTTAAGGAGGTTGCGCAGCGAGGTGTGGGCATTTCGGCCTTATTGAGCTGATCGATCTGGACGGGATTCATGAGCGGCAATCGGGGGCATTATATATAAGGAAAGGATCAAATGATTGCGGAAAAACTGAATGCGTGGACTGGGCCAATCCGAATTCTCAAAATTCATGGAACGGCGGGAAAATCCATGGCGGTTCGTTTTTGTGAATATGGATGGTTTGACAGCGGTGCCGCCAGTGACATTCTAAGCGTGTTTTTAAGTCCGTTTTGAATCCGGTTCACCCCACATGCAATACTTATAAATGTCCCATAATGATAATTATGTAAACTTTTGAAGATTGGAAGCCGCCGTAATGTCGGATCAGCCATGCCTGTGCTTCTTGCTTGCCCTTGACGGCATGCCCCACTTCACGCACCATGAGCGCATCTTTCCAAGGAGAAATCACCGTGCCGCCCAAACATTCCGGCAATGCCGGATCATCCGCCAGAAACCGCAGCAAAAACAGTTCGTCCGCCAGCTCCCATAAAAAGGAACAGCCTGCGGACGCACGCAAGAATCATGCCCCCCGTTCTGATAGCTGGTCTGCCAATGGACCAAATGGCCGTTCTGATTCGCGGACAGATTCACGGTCAGGTACTCAGCCGAACGCCCGTGAGGCCCGAGATGGTTTTTCGCAACGCAAACCCGCGCAGCCCCAGGCCGTCAAATCTGACGCCGATCATTCTGCTCGGCCTGCCGCGCCCACAAAGTCTCAGCCCGATGCTGACAATGCAGCTGACGGCATACGCCTTAACAAGGCCATAGCCGCAACTGGTCTATGCTCGCGGCGCAAGGCAGACGAGCTTATTCTTGCCGGGCGCGTCAGTGTTGACGGCAAGCCGGAGCCCAACCCAGGGCGTCAGGTCTTGCCCTTTGAGGGCATTGCCGTGGATGGCCGCGTGTTGTCGGCCCCGCAGTCCTACACCTACCTCATGCTCAACAAGCCCGTGCATGTGGTTTGCACAGTGAGCGACCCGGAAGGCAGGCCCACCGTACTGGATTGCCTTGCGCCTGAATACAAGGCGCTCAGACTGTATCCTGTTGGCAGACTTGACTATTTTTCTGAGGGATTGCTGCTGCTGACCAATGATGGCCAACTTGCCCAGCGCCTCACCCATCCCCGGCATCACCAGCCCAAAACCTATGAGGTGCTAGTACGCGGCACGGTGCCTGAAGGGGCGCTCAAGACCATGCGGCGCGGCATGCACCTTGCCGAAGGTGAAGATATTATGCCTGTGGACGTGATCGCTCAGCAGGTTGGCGGCAATACCCAGTTGCAGATGGTGCTGCGTCAGGGGCTGAATCGCCAGATTCGCCGCATGTGCCGCGATCTGGGGCTGACCATTCTGCGCCTGTGTCGTGTTGCTCAAGGCTCATTGCGTCTTGGGGATCTGGCCAGCGGCAAAGCCCGGCCTCTTACGGATGCCGAGGTTGCCCGCCTGCGTGAAAGCGCCAGCTTGCCCGTCGTGCGGTAGGCCTCTCTGGCAATCTGCCTGTCGGCAGCCAGCGCAGTCTCTTTGGCAACACCATATATTTATTAAGAAATATTGATAAAAAGCGCAGCCGCAATTGCCGGATACCCGGCATTGCGACTGCGCTTTACTGATTAACGAGCAATATACCTTTTATTGAACCGTAAAAAATTGCCGCGCGCTACGCGCGCTCAGCAGAGAATGCCTATCTGCACTCCAATCAGGCATTGCCTTTCAGCAAATGCTCGAGAAAATCGATGGCGTCTTTTTGCAAGGCTTGCAGGTGGTCTTCTCCCTTGAAGCTTTCCGTATACACTTTGCAAATTGCTTCCGTACCGGAGGGACGCACGGCAAACCAGCCGTCATCGCTGACCACCTTAACACCGCCGATAGCGGCATCATTACCGGGTGCGTGGGTAAGCACATTGGTAACAGGCGAACCTGCCAGCGTTTTAAGGCTCACGCTTTCAGGCGTCAGCGCCGCAAGCTTTGCGCGCACGTTGTCGTCCGCCGGGGCATCAAGCCTCTGGTAGGCGGGCGCGCCAAGACGCTCGGTCAGTTTTGTGTAAAGTTCATCGGGGGAGGACTGCTCCACTGCCATCATTTCAGCCGCCAGCAGGCACATGAGGGGGCCGTCTTTGTCTGTGCTCCAGGGCGTGCCGTCAAAGCACAGGAAGGAAGCGCCAGCGCTTTCCTCGCAGCCAAAGCCGCAGCGTCCATTGAGCAAATAGGGCACAAACCACTTGAAGCCCACAGGCACCTCAACAACCGGGCGACCAAGATCTTTCCCTACCCTGTCGAGCATGGCGCTTGTCACAAGGGTTTTGCCAATGCCGCGCTGTGAGGGCCACTCCCTGCGGGTGCGGAACAGATACCAGGCGGCAACGCTCAGATAATGATTGGGATTCATCAGTTCGTTGCGCGTCACTATGCCGTGGCGGTCGGAATCCGGGTCGCAGGCGAAGCTCAGGTCAAAATGGTCGCGCAGATCCAGCAGGCGGCTCATGGCATAGGGTGAAGAACAATCCATGCGGATTTTGCCGTCCTTGTCGCAGGGAACAAAGCGGAAAGTCGGATCCACTGCCCTGTTCACCACCTCAAGATCAATGCCGTAGGCTTCTGCAATGGGTTCCCACATGGGCAGGCTTGCGCCGCCCAAGGGGTCAACGCCGATACGCAGGCCCGATGATGCAATGGCCTTCATGTCCAGCACTCCGGCCAGATCCTGCACATAACTGCCGATGAAATCGTATTCTTCCACAAGCGAAGAGGCGCGCGCCGCCCGCAGGTGGGTGAGCTTTACGCCCTTGTTGCCGTTTTCGAGGTAGACATTGGCGCATTTTTCAATCTGACTGGTGACTTCGGATTCTGCCGGGCCGCCGTGGGGTGGATTGTACTTGAAGCCGCCGTCACGCGGGGGATTGTGCGAAGGCGTGATGACAATGCCATCGGCCAAGCCGTTAACACGGCCCGCATTCCATTTGAGCACGGCATGGGAGATCGCCGGTGTGGCTGTGTAGGCCCCGCCGACAGAAATGCGCACGTTCACGTTGTTGGCTACCAGCACTTCCAGCGCGGAGCGAAAGGCGGCTTCTGACAGCGCATGGGTATCGCCGCCAAGAAAGAGCGGCCCGTCAATGCCCTTGGCGGCGCGGTAGTCGCACACCGCCTGGGTGATGGCGTAGATGTGCTCCTCGTTAAAGCTGCACAGCACTGATGTGCCGCGATGTCCCGAGGTGCCGAAGGCAACACGCTGGGCTGCAAGCGCCGGATTGGGAAATTCTGTGTAGTACGCGCTCATGAGCGCGGGGATGCTCTCCAGCTTATCCAGCCCGGGCAGATGCCCGGCATCGCTATGCACAACTGGCATTGATATTCCTCCAAAAAGTGGTGCTCTGCCGACTATATGCCCTATCGCGCATGCCTGCAATGCAGGATGCATCCCTTGATGTGTTACTGCAAGTATTTATGGCCGCTATTGTTGATGAAGGCACATTTTTTCAAAAAAATCGCGGTGTCCTTCAAGCTGCGGGTCAAAAAGCTCACTTGAAAGCATACCATATGCGCCGCGTACAAGAGCTGTGCGTTTTTCAAGCGACTGTTCAAGCCGCTCCCGGTGCGCTTGAGTGGCGCACATTTCTGCCAGCATCTGCGTCAGGCTGACCGCGCGCGCCGTGTCTGTATGGCGCCGGGCCACTGCCCTGCCTCCGGCTTGGGCAATTTTGGCGAGGCGTTCTGGGTTTGCGAGGGCTTCTGCGGCAATGGCCGCGGCTGCCTGCGCATCGTTGCGCTGGTAGGTGGGCAGAATTTCCTCGCCGGGGACAAAGAGTTCGTTAAGGCCGTTGCCGCAGGTTTCCATCAGGAGGGCCGCACCGCAGGCGATAGCCTCAAAACAGCGAAAATTCACTTCCGAAGCCGCCGTCTGGTTAAGAACAATGCGGCTGCGCGTAAAGATGGGCTTGTAATCGCCAGAAATTGCCACCAGCGGCTGTCTGGCGCGAAAGGCCTTGAGAAATGGCGCGCGGTCCGGGTTATTTTTGTGCCCGAGGGTTCCCACAAAGGCTACGGGAATGTCGCGGGCAGCAAAATCCCCCACTGGCTCAAGAATCTGGGGATAAAACAGCGGAAACCAGCGCGCGGGTAAGCCCTCGTGCGAAAATACATCCACGTAATCTTTCTGCGCCACAAGGGTTGCGTCAAAACCATTGGAATATGGGATGTGCCAAGGGTTGCAGTAGGTATCAATGGAATAACGCACCGAGGGCCAGGGGGCATTTTCCGGATCAAGCAGTTGCGGCATGTTGCCGTCATCGCAATAGAACAGTGCGTCAGGGGCAAAACCGAGCGCGTTAAGGCGGCTCAGGAGTTGCCGCACGGAGTACGGGTGCGGTGAAGGGATGTCGGCGTCAGCTGCCGGATGCGCCGTGATGACGTGGTGCCCCAGGCGTTTTAGGGCAGAGGCCAGATACGGCCCGCCTATGTTGAGTATGCGTAAGCTCATGGATAAAAAAAGGGCTGCCCCGGTTAAGAGGCAGCCCGTGTTATTTGTGCCTGTTACTTGCTCAGGCTTACAGTTCGGAAGTACACATCGCCTCGCCGTGAAATCTGCAACATGACTGCGCCTCGAGCGACACCTTCATCGTTGACGATTTTCGACAGATCCGCAGCGCTGCGAACAGGTTTGAGGTTGGCCTTGAGAATCACGTCACCGGGGCGCAGATCGGCTTCGGCAGCGGGCTTGTCAGGATTGACGTCAATGATGGCCAGCCCTTCGTTTTTCTCAATCTTGAGTTCGCGGCGTTCTTCATCCGTCAGGGGACGGACGGAAATGCCGAGCAAACCTTCATCCTTCTGCTTCTGATCCTTGCCGTTCTGGTCGCCGGTCTGCGAGGTTTTGCGCTCGCCAAGCGTTACAGTAAGGTCAGTGGTTTTGCCATCGCGCCACACCGTTATTGCAGCCTTGCTGCCGGGGGTTTTGTCGGCAATCACGCGCAGCAGGGCCGCAGCATCGTCGATGCCCTTGCCGTCAACGGAAACAATGATGTCGCCGTCTTTCATGCCAGCCTTGGCAGCGGGTTCGCCTTCCATAACGCTGCCCACAAGCGCGCCCTTGGCGTCCTTGAGGCCCAGCGCCTTGGCGGTGTTTTCTTCAACATCCTGAATACCAACGCCAATCCAGCCACGGCTGATCTTTTTGCCGGACTTGATCTGGTCGATGATCTTGGCGGCCATGTTGCTCGGAATGGCAAAGCCAATGCCCTGCCCGCTCGCGATAATGGCCGTGTTGATGCCAATCACCTGCCCGTCCATGTTCAGCAGCGGGCCGCCGCTGTTGCCGGGGTTGATGGAGGCATCCGTCTGCAGGAAGTTGTCAAAGGGGCCGGCGTGTATATTGCGGTTCTTGGCCGAAAGAATACCCGCCGTCACCGAGTGGTCGAGCCCAAAGGGGTTGCCGATGGCCAGCAGCCACTCGCCTATCCGCAGTTCGTCCGAATTGCCGAACGCAAGGTAGGGCAAGGTCTTTTTGGTTTCAATTTTCAGCAGGGCGAGGTCGGTTTCTTCATCTGCGCCAACCAGCTTGGCCGTGATGGCTTCGCTTTTGCCATTGCTCTGATCAAGGGTCACACGGATAACATCCGCATCGGCAACCACATGATTGTTGGTAACAATATAGCCGTCAGCGGAGACAATAAAGCCGGATCCCAGTGACTTCTGTTTCATCTGGGGGCGCTTGCCACCGCGCTTGCCGCCGAACTGGTCAAAGAATTTGTCAAATCCTGGCGGCATATTGCGGAACATTTCCCCCATGAGATCGTCCTGGCTGTTACCGCTGGCCTTCCGTTCCGTACCGATGTTTACGACTGCCGGGCCGCTTTTGGCCGCCAGTTCGCTGAAGTCGGGCAGATTGGCTGCCTGGGCAAGCTGCGATGCCGCAAGAAAGGTCACGGCAAGCATGGCTGCAAGACATTTTTTTATCATCATGGAAAAGCTCCTGGTTACTTATTTTTCAGAGCCTTCTGCAAAGCCTGTGCCATGATGTTCATTCCAGACCCGCTGTTGGAGCTTGCGGCGGATGCATGCTGCTTCCACGCCTTGTCTTCGGCGGGTTCGGCAGCTTGTTCACCTTCAGGGGCAAGGCTGATGCGCCTGGCGCTGATGTCCAAATTTTGTACAGTAAGGGTAACGGCATCGCCCTTGTCCAATTTGCTGTACTGCTTGCCCTGCTTGGAATTCTTGAGGACGCCAGCGGGCAGCAAACCGGTGATGCCGGGGGCCAGCGTAATAAAGAGGCCATAGGGGGTGCGGCTTTCAACCGTGCCGCTTACCGTTGAACCAACGGCAAACTGCTGGGCGGCTTCCTTCCACGGGTCGCCTTCCGCATCGCGCAGACTCAGGGAAATACGGTGATTTTCAAGGTTGATTTCCTTGATTTTAACCGAAACGACTTCGCCCGCCGCAAGCACGTCTTCGGCCTTGGCCACGCGCTTTGTCCACGACAGTTCAGAAATATGCACAAGGCCTTCAATACCGGGCAGAAGCTCCACAAAAGCGCCAAAGGGCGCGAGGCGCACAACCTTGCCGGAAACAACCGTACCAGACTCAAGTTTGGTGGTCACATCCTGCCAGGGATCGCCCTCGGCCTGCTTGCGCGAAAGCGAAATCCGCACGTGGCCCTTGCTGTCCTTGCTGATGGAGATAACCTTGGCGCGCACGGTGTCGCCAAGCGACACGGCTTCGTCAGGAGCGCCCACGCGCGACCAGGAAAGTTCGGAAAGATGGATCATGCCTTCAACCGAAGGGGCAAGCTCCATGAATGCGCCAAAAGCGGCGAAACGCGTGATCTTGCCTTCAACCATGTCGCCGGGCTTGAGGCTTTCAAGCAGGGTGTCGAGCTGTTCGGCGCGTTCACGTTCAACAATGGCGCGGTGCGAAACCACAACATTTCTGCCGCGATTTTCAACGCGGATAACCAGAAACGGCATGCTGCGGCCCACAACCTCGGCGGCGTCTTCAGACGTGGCAACGCCAAGCTGGCTGCCGGGGCAGAAGGCCTGCTTGCCAAGCACGTCAACCGTGTAGCCGCCCTTGCACACTGCGGTTATGCGGCCGTCAACCGGCACCGCCGCATCGCGGGCTTCTTCAAGCGCGGCAACACCGCTGCCGCTCATGGAGCGGGAAAGGCGAATCTCTTGCGAGGAAACACCAGTAACCCACGCTTCGAGGCTGTCGCCGGGCTTAACGCTTTCATTGCCCTCGGCATCAAGAATGTCTTTGCGGTCAATGATGCCGTCAACCTTTATGCCCACATCCACAAAAACGCTGTCGCCAGTGATGGCGATTACAGTCCCGGTCACTTTTTGGCCGGGCTGCAGGCGGTTTGAAGCGGTGTCGTGGGCCGCCAGCATGGCGGCAAAATCCTCAGCGCCTTCCTCCGACATGGAGGTTGCGAACTTATCCTCGGTCATAGTTTTCCTGCTCCTTACAAGCTGGGCTTATTGCTCAAGTCCGCCATATTACGCCATCCGCACAAGGAAAACAATTGTCTTTTTAGTCCTGATTTTTCCGGGCCTTTTGGTGGGGACTGAATCAAATTTATACAGGTGGATATTTTTTAAGCATGCTGCCCTCTCAAGTGGCAAGCAAAAACGAGAATTCAGGACAGGCCGAGAAATAATAATTGGGGGAAATGATACTTATTTATTTGTACTAATAATTAAAACTGTATTGTTTGATCAAACAATAACTTTTGTTATGCAACTAGTTAAAAAAATCTTTTGATTGCATTTTTATTGTGTGCAGTGTTAATAATAGACACCTTTTACCTATGCATGGCTCATCAAAGTGTTGTTGGAATGATCAAACAGTTTCGCAAATGAAACGAGATTGTATATGGAAATATTGAATACACTGAGCATCCCTTTAATATATGTTTTTAGTATTTCTTATTTAAATGTTTTTTTTCTGTTTCAAAAATGAATAATTCAATTTTATATCTATATGACAAAATGTTGCCGCCCTAGTAATATTGAATAAAAACTGGGTGGATAACGTATTATTGCTGTATCAGGAGCTGAGAAACCAGACTTACATCAGGCCATAAGCCAGGATTCCCGCCATGAAATACTTGAAAATTTTGTATGTGCAGGTTCTCATTGCCATATTTATTGGCATTCTTTTGGGTCACTTTTATCCTGAACTGGCCGTCAAGATGCAGCCCTTGGGCAAGGGCTTCATCAACCTTATTAAAATGATCATCGCTCCCTTGATTTTTTCAACCGTTGTTACCGGCATAGCCGGCATGAAAGATATCAAGGCTGTGGGCAAAACTGGCGGCATAGCGCTTGTCTATTTTACCGTCATCACGCTTACTGCGCTTGCCATTGGCCTTGTGGTGGTCAACCTTGCCCAGCCCGGCGCTGGCATGAACGTTGATGTAAGCACCTTCAACGCTGCGGACAAGAACATTGCCGCCCAGTATGCTGGCAAGGCCAAAGACAACAACATCGTCAATTTTTTCCTGAACATCATCCCCAATACCTTTGTTTCTGCCTTTACCAGCGGCGAAATCCTCCAGGTGCTGCTGGTGGCCATGCTGTTTGCCTTTGCCCTGAATTACAGCGGCGAAAAGGGCAAGCTGTGCTTTGATCTTATCAAGAGCCTTTCTGAAGTGTTGTTCAAGGTTATCGGCATCATCATGCACGTGGCCCCCATCGGTGCGTTCGGCGCAATGGCTTTTACCATTGGCAAGGAGGGTATTGGCTCTGTGCTTGTGCTTGGTGAGCTCATTGTGTGCTTCTATGTTACAAGCATCCTTTTTGTCGTGTTCATTCTGGGGACCATCTCCTTTAGCTGCGGATTCAGCATCTTCAAGTTTGTGCGCTATATTCGCGAGGAACTGTTTATCGTGCTTGGCACCTCATCTTCCGAATCCGTACTGCCAAACATGCTGCGCAAGATGGAAAAAGCTGGCTGCAACAAAAGCGTGGTAGACCTTGTAATACCCGCTGGATACTCCTTTAACCTTGATGGAACAGCCATTTACCTCACAATGGCGGCCATATTTCTCGCCCAGGCCACCAATACTCCCATGCCGCTGGGTGATCAGCTTGTGCTCTTGGGTATTCTGCTTATTTCGTCCAAGGGCGCGGCGGCTGTTACCGGTGGCGGCTTTATTGTTCTGGCCGGTACGCTGAGTTCTGTGGGCAGCATACCGCCAGAGAGCATTGCCGTTATCTTCGGCATTGACCGCTTTATGTCTGAAGCCCGCGCGCTCACCAACCTTGTGGGCAATGGTGTTGCGACCATCTTTGTTTCAAGGGTTACTGGCAACCTGGATGTGGAAAAGCTGCATGAAGAGCTTGACCGCAAAAGAGTGGTCGGCCAGCCCGTCCCCATTGTTTAGCCTTCATAAACTGCCTCTGCCCGGTCAATATTCAGCCGGGTAGAGGCATATCCCCCTGCTCCACCGATTTTTCCCCCTCTTAAATGTTTGTCAGCCCGCAAATATGTCGGGCTGATTTTTCTTTATTCCCACTCCGCCTCCTTGTAACCTTGCAGGACATTGCTGGAATACGGCGCAGCATTGCGCGCAAACAAAGGTTTTGAACATGGACATAAAACAATTTGAAGCATTCTGGGCAGACAGGCAGCCGAATCGGTCAGATATGGCGGAGTTCTGGAGCCGCCGCGCCCAGTCGTTCAACACCCATTCTGCCGAGGCAGATTCCAGCGCGTACCGTCGCGATCTTGTTGCCAAGGTTGCAGCGCGCGCCAAGGTTGGCAAGGATGATGCCGTGCTGGATATCGGCTGTGGGCCGGGCAGACATGCCCTGGTTTTTGCGGAGATGGCTGGCCGCGTTGAGGGTTTTGATATCGCGCCCGGCATGATCGATTACGCAAATGAAAATGCGCAGCGTGCGGGTATGGAAAATGCTTGTTTTCGTGTGCTTGACTGGGATACTGCGGATCTGAAGCAGCTTGGCTGGCAAAAGCGGTTTCAGCTTGTCTTCGCCTCGCGCACGCCTGCCGTGTATGACCGTGCTACCCTTGAAAAAATGACAGATGCCTCGCGGGGGTACTGCTGCCTCATCACACAGGTGACGGGCGATAATTCTGTTCGGAGGGAACTTGCGCCAGTTGTTGGCGCTGAAAATCACGATGACTATACCCGACGGGGGCTGTACAGCGCCTTCAATATCCTGTGGTTACAGGGCTATTATCCTGAAGTGGAATACCTCGAGCGCACGTGGGATTCTGACTGCCCGCTGGAAGAAGCCATCGTGATGTACACGCGGCATTTTAACAGCAGAGGCCAGCTCACAGAGGCGCAAGAGATCGCCCTGGCAGACAAACTGTGCGCCATGAGCAAGAACGGCTTGGTGCGCGAAACTGGCAGCTCGCGGGTGGGCATGCTTTTCTGGAACGCCAGCTTATAAGGGTATGCGGGCTGAGGGGGGCGGCTGCCCCCTGCCCTTTTGGCGGTGATCAGGCCTTTTCTATAAGCCATGTCCTGATGGGAAAAGCTGTTTCCGTCCAGTGCGTTTTATATTGCATTTTGGGGCCATCGAGAGGCCCCATGTCATAGCGTTGCACGCCTTCCTCGCAGAGCCAGCGGATTTTTTCAATCTGCATGAGGTTGCCCAATGAGAGTTCATGGCAATCCTGCGCATAGCTGAACTGCTGCCCGCGATAGATATCCCCGGCCAGGCCGCCAAAAATAAAACCCACGTCCATATCTTCACGGCGGGCAAAAATGACGCGTGCGCCTTTCTCTGGCGCGAGCCTCTGGAGCAGATATGCGTAAAAATCACATATGCCCGGCTCCGCCATGCCACAGTGGTCAATACCCTTCCAGCTTGTGCGCTCAACGGCGATCATGCGGGTAAACGTTGCCTTTGCTTCCTCTTCAGTTGAAGGCAGAACGCGTTCATAATAGATGCCCAGCTCGCGCGCTTTTTTTGTCGAACGTTTTATATTGCGGCGCAGATTGGCCGAGCGGCGCGAAAGATAGCCGTCCAGCCCGCCAGCAAGCAAAGCCGAACCTTGAATGCCCGCTTTTACCAGGTGCGCCTGGAGGGGCATGCCTGTTTTGTTGAGCATGTTCTGTACATAATCCAGGCCAGGGCCAAGCCCGCCCACAAGAACCTTGGGAAATCTGGGAGCATAGGTTCTGGCAAAAAAGTGCATGGCTTCGGCAAAAAGCTGCGGGGCATAGCTGCCCAGAAGCGGGCAGCCGAAAAACCACGAAGGTTCAAGGGGCGTGATATATATCTCTTCTTCCGAAACAAGGCCTTCCGCAAACGCAATAACGCTGCCGTCAGCTTCTGCAAAAAGTAAACGCCTTTTGGGGCCAAAGGCGTCATGAAAGGCAAGTTGCCACGCTGGCGTACAACTGAAGGGGTCGGCCTGTGCGCTGTGCAGCGCTGCGCTGTGCCACGTTGCGTATTGATCGGGCTTGGCGTTGTGGGGCAAATGTATAAACTGCATGGCGGCACCGGAGTAAAAGGCAAGGCGTTTATGCCCCTGGCGCTGTTTCGCACCACAAGGCATAAACGCCGTCTATATTGGTTTTACGGGCCTGATCAGCTGCTGGCAGGATCAGACTATTTGTCTGTTGCAGCGTCGTCCTGTTTCTTTTTTTCGGCTGCGTATTCTTCTTCATGTATAAGCGTGCTACCGCACCGTGGGCAGGACAGGAATCTGAAAAATAGCCGAAGTTTAAAGATAAATTCATCCACGAGGCCCGTTGGGCAGTAAAAAACATCACCACAGCGCTTGCAGCGGTAGACAGTTTTTCCTTTCATAATGCCCCCACGGTAGCCAATGAATACCTGTCAAAGAATTACCATGTATGGTGGGGGTTATCAATTACCCTGCCCATGCCATTGTGCCGGCATCCCATCAGGTGCATGGGCGCCCTCCTGTCCATGAAGGGCACCCGGGATTAGCCCTGGGGTTGCTTTGCAGCCCAGATATCAATTTCTATGCTGATTTCCGGTAGGCCCAATGCCGTTACGTACGCAATAGTCATCGATGGGTAAGTGCTGCCAAAAAGCTTATCCCACTCGTTATCGAAATAATCCCAGTCTATTTCTTTCACGGACCAAATATTAACCTTGGTAATATCTGCTCCCGACAGTCCCTCAGTATCAAGCAGTGCTTTAATATTCTTAAAAAGTTGCTGCACTTCATCGTTAAAATCCGCAGGAAAAGCGCCATCACCCCTGATGCCGATTTGCCCTGAAAACACATAGGTGTCCATACCAGCGGGTATAATGGTTGTATGCGAATATTTTCCAACAGGCTGATACATGGTTTTGGGTGTTTTTCTTATAATGGTCTTCATGGTAATCTCTTTGCTTTGAATGGTGCTGTTTGTATTTTTCGCAGGTGCGAAAATAGCATCTGGATGGTCTTACTGGAGGTTGAGCAGGACTTTTAGAATAACAGCATCTTAAAAATTTTGAAAGCATCTCGTTGCAGTTGTGAAAAATAGTATGACAGAAGCGTCCTTGGTGCAGATATTGCCGGGCTTGCCGGCCCGGCCAATGAATCTGTAGTGTCTGCCGCAAAACAAAAAACCCGGAAGTCTCGTAAGACTTCCGGGTATGAAATTCTGGTAGCAAGGGAGGGATTTGAACCCCCGACACTGCGGGTATGAACCGCATGCTCTGACCAACTGAGCTACCTTGCCGTGTCAGCGCCTCGTTAGCGCGACGATCTATTTATAAAAATTGCCGCCCCTTGGCAAGCATTTTTTTTAGTTCACCATGAAATAGTAAATAAAAGGTGCGATTAACAGGCGGTACACGGCAAAAGGCACCAGGGTCACGCGGCCCATGAGGGCGATGAACACTTTGACCGCCAGCAAGGCCGAAAGGAAGGAGCCTATCATGCCCACGGCAAAAAAGGGAATATCCGCAGCGCTGAACAGATGCCAGCTTTTCAGCATGTCGTAGCCGGTGGCGGCAACCATGATGGGCACTGCGGCAATGAACGAATACTCCGCAGCCAGCGAGCGCTTGCCGCCAAGCAGCATGCCGCCCATGATGGTTGAGGCCGAGCGCGAAAAACCGGGCCACAGAGCAAGGCACTGAAAGCAGCCAATGCCAAGGGCCAGCTTGGGCGTCATGTCATCCAGTGTAATATACGAGGGTTTGAACTTGCGGCGTTCAACCACTATCATCATCACAGCGCCCACAACCAGCGCAATGAGCACGGTCAAGGGACGGAACAGATAGGTCTTGATGGTTGAGTGCAGCAAAAGCCCAAGCACACTGGCGGGCAGCGATGTAAGGATAAGCAGCATGATGCCGCGCATGCCCGCAAAGCGCACATAGGGCTGGGGACGCACAAGGCCCCAGAAGCGCTTCCAGTACAGCACCACCACGGCCATGATGGCGCCAAGCTGAATAACGACCTCAAAGGTGGCGGCCTTTTCGCCCATGAAGTTGAGCAGATCGCCCACCAGAATAAGATGGCCGGATGAGGAAACAGGCAGAAATTCCGTCAGCCCCTCGACAATGCTTAAAATTACCGCAGTAAACAGATTATCCATAAAAACCCTCTGGCGCGAAATCCTGTCGCCTAGTGTGGGATGTGTCGCCCTGCGGGCAGAGCATTGCCAAAAGGCGGCACAACGGCTATGGGTGAATAAAAAAGGATATCTCCATGACAACCATTATGCCGCAAGGTGAACTTGTTCGTAAGGCTGCGGCCTATTTGGCGGAACAGCGCGCCCTGCATACTGGCAAGAGCCTGTCTGCCCTTCTGGATGAAGCGGGTATGCGTTTCAACCTTACTCCGCTTGATGCCGCCGCCCTTGAGCGCCTGTTCCGTGAAGAAGAGGCCAAGGCCCACTAGAGCATTTCCGCCCATCGTTCTGTATTCATTTTACTGATGGTGGTTGCAGACGTCGCGCCCATTTGAACCACGGGTGCGACGCCGCTTACCACGTCTGAATTATGCTATTTCGCTGCCGTCAGGCACGTCGCGGTCCACAGCAAGCAGCCCGAGCGCGTCGTCTGCGCCTGCCGTAAGCACCATGCCGTGCGAAACCAGCCCGCGTATCTTGCGCGGGGCAAGGTTCAGCACAGCGCACACGCGCTTGCCCACCACATCTTCCGGCGCATAGTGTTCTGCCAGGCCAGAGAGAATCTGACGCAGCTGACCTTCGCCAAAATCAATTTCAAGCCGCAGAATGCGGTCGGCATTGGGGTGTTTTTCCGCCACCTTGACCGTGCCTACGCGTAGATCCAGAGCCTTGAACTGGTCAAATTCCACATTGGGTTTGACGGCGGGCGCGTCTGCCCCGCCCTGCCCTGCTGTAGCCTGATTGGGTGCAGCCTGCTTGGGCGCGGCTTTTTCCTGCGGTTTTTCCGCCTGCTTGTCCTTCTTTTGAGCCTTGGGTTCCTTGCTGTCCGCGCCTTCTTTTTTCACTTCAATGCGCGGGAACAGGTTGGAGCCTTCCGCCACCTGAATACCGGGTTCAAGGCCTTCAAAATGGACAATTTCGTCTTCCACATTGGCAACCGGGGGCTGGCCTTCCTGCACGGGCTGCCCGAGCTGGGCCAGCATTTTGCCAGAGGCCACAGGCATGACGGGCCAGAGGCAGAGCGCGGTTTTGCGCATGGCAGCCAGCATGACGTACATGACAGTGGCGAGGCGCTCCATGTTGCCCTGCTTGTAGAGCGTCCAGGGGGCCTGGGTGTCCACGTATTTGTTCAGGGCGCGCACGAGTTCCCATAGGGATTCAAGCCCCTGGGCAAACTGCACGTTGCCAAAAAGCTGCACAAAATTGCGCATGGAGTTGGCGCACAGGTCGGCAATGGCCTTGTCGTCTTCCTGCAAGGCCTTGGGCATGGGCACATGGCTGCCAAAATATTTGGCCGTCATGGAAAGCACACGGCTGAACAGGTTGCCGAGGTCGTTGGCGAGGTCGGCGTTGATGCGGCCAACAAGGGCGTCTTCGCTAAAGCTGGCGTCAGAACCAAAGTGCATTTCGCGCAGCAGAAAATAGCGGAAGGCGTCCGGCCCGAAGCGCTGGGCCATGTCGCTCGGTTCCACAACATTGCCAAGCGATTTTGACATCTTGGTGTCGCGCACAAGCCAGTAGCCGTGAACGTTCAGATGCTCATAGAGCGGCAGGCCGGCAGATTTGAGCATGGTGGGCCAGAATACGGCGTGGGGCTTGAGAATATCCTTGGCAACCAGGTGTTCGCCGGGCCAGAACTTTTTAAAATCTTCGCCTTCGGGCCAGTTCAGCGCGCTGATGTAGTTGAGCAGCGCGTCAAACCACACGTAGCAGACGTAATCCTTGTCAAAAGGCAGTTCGATGCCCCAGGTCAGGCGCGATTTGGGGCGCGAGATGCACAGGTCTTCCAGCGCGCCGGATTCGAGCATGGCCAGCACTTCGCTGCGGTAGCGCTCGGGCCGGATAAACGAAGGATTGGCCTCAATGTGCTCCTTGAGCCAGGGCAGGTACTTTGACATGCGGAAGAAGTAGTTCTTCTCGCTGATAAACTCAGGCTTGGTCAGGTGCTGGGGGCAGAGGCCGTTTTCCAGTTCCTTTTCAGTATAGAACCGCTCGCAGCCGTAGCAGTAATGCCCGCCGAACTCGCCAAAATAGATGTCGCCCGCGTCATAAACCTTTTGCAAAAAGGCCTGCACGGCGCTGATGTGCTCGGGATCGGTGGTGCGCACAAAGCGGTCGTTGGCAACGTCAAGCTTGGGCCACAGGGCGCGGAAGCGGCCGCTGATGTCGTCCACAAACTCCTTGGGAGTCTGGCCTTGTTTTTCTGCCGCCTGAACAATCTTGTCGCCGTGTTCGTCCGTACCGGTGAGGAACATGGTGTCCTCGCCAATCAGCTTGTGGTAGCGGGCCATGGCGTCGGCAACCACAGTGGTATAGGCATGCCCCAGATGGGGTTTGGCATTGACGTAATAGATGGGCGTTGTGATGAAAAAGCTGTTCACTCAAGGCTCCGTAAGCTTAATTGCTAGTCGTGGTCGGGCCGTTGCGATTTGTTGCGACGGCGTTTGCGGCGATTCTTGCCCGGTTCGGCCTGAGCCTCCCCACCGGGGGCGCGCTCGCCGGATTCGGCGAGGGCAGATTCCTCGGCCGGGGTATCGCGCTCGTCCTGACGGAATTCATCCATAAAATCAAGAGAGTCAAGAGTATCCGGGGTGGCGGAAACCACAAGCAGGCCGTTGTCGTTCATGGGGCCTTTGGGCGGCTGTTTTTGCTGCACGCCTTGAGGGGCTTCCGGTCTGTGGGGTGAAAGCGCCTGCCAGTCGTCCAGGCTCAGTTCGACTTCTTCATTGTTTTCCGTCAACACAGAAAGGGAATTGCGGAACATATTGGCCCGCAGAACCTTCATGGGGCCTTTGTCCGTCTGGTATTTCTTACCAAGGCGCGGGCACATGCGGTGGAAATGGTCGTAGTTGTCCTGCTCGTAAGAAAGGCAGCAGAGCAAACGGCCGCAAATGCCCGAAATTTTGGCAGGATTCAGAAAGAGATTCTGCTCTTTTGCCATGCGGATGGTCACGGGCGCGAATTTGCGCAGATACCTGCGGCAGCAGCAGACCATGCCGCAGTTGCCCACAGCGCCCACCATCTGTGTTTCGTGGCGCACGCCAATCTGGCGCAGCTCGATACGCGCGCGGTATTCGCGCACAAGGTCTTTGACCAGATCGCGAAAATCAATGCGGGAAGGCGCGGTGAAGTAAAAGATGAGCTTGCTGCGGTCAAAAAAAACCTCCACATCCACAAGCTTCATATCAAGGTTGCGGTCGCGGATGCACTGGCGGCAGAACTGCTGCGCTTCACGCGCCATCTGCTCGTTGGCTTCGCCACGGTGGATGTCTTCTGAACCGGCATGGCGCAGAATGGAGGGCAGTTCCTGCTCCATCTGTCCGGGCAAATGCTCTGCGGGGCCGGATACTATTTCGGCGAGGGTCTGGCCCTGCTCTGCCTCAATAAGTACATGATCCCCCCGTTTGAAGCCGGAGGGGCCGGTATAGTAGCTTGTTTGTCCAAGCGTTCTGAAACGGAGACCGTATATAGGCATAAATTGTCGCTTCGGCAAAGGTAGTGGAATATGTATTCCGAAAAGGTTCTTTTCCGTCATTAATGCCGTGCTGTCAACTGGGCTGCGGGTCGGGCCACGGCTGCGCATCGGCCGTTCACCTCGCGCGGCTTGCAAAGCCGGGTTGCCTGATTTACATTTTTAAACATAAGGGAGTACTTGCCATGATAGATCGTCAATCGGCCCTCGCTCTGCTGGCCGAGCAAAAAACACCGCCTTCCCTCTTGCAACATGCGCTGGCCTCCGAGGCCATAATGCGCGCCCTTGCCCAACATTTTGGCGAAAATGAAGACCTTTGGGGCCTCACGGGCCTTTTGCACGACCTCGACTACCCCGCCACGGCGGAAAACGCCGCCCGGCATGGTCTGGATACCGCAGAGATGCTTGCTGGCCAGTTGCCGGATGAGGCCCTTACGGCCATTCGCGCTCATAATGCGGAAATGAACGGCGCGGCTGGCCCCGCCTCGCGCTTTGATTACGCCCTGCGCTGCGGCGAGACCATCACCGGGCTTATCTCTGCCGCTGCGCTCATGCGCCCCACGGGCATGGAAGGCATGGAAGTTAAAAGCATAAAGAAAAAGATGAAGGATAAAGCCTTTGCGGCCAGCGTGTGCCGCGACAACATCCGCCAGTGCGCCGAGGCCGGGCTTGAGCTTGATGCTTTTCTGGCTCTGTCCATCGAAGCCATGCGCGCCAATGCGGCGGAACTTGGTTTAAGCAAATAGCTCCAAAACAGCCGAGGCTGCACCATGCAAGAATGTTCGCTCGAAACGGAAATCCGTACGCTTGGCCCTTGCAAGCTTGATTCTGTGCTGCCCTACCGCACATGGGCAGACAACAAGACCGTGCAGATTGTTGTGGATGAAGAACTGTCGGAAGAAGTGAATACGCCCTTCAGCGTATGCCTTGAAGCCGCTGGCCCGCGCAAAAAGCTCTATTTCGACACCACCCGCGCCAAGTGCGCCATCGTGACCTGCGGCGGGCTTTGCCCCGGCATCAACGATGTCATCCGCGCCATTGTGATGGAGGCCTTCCACGCCTACAACGTGCCCTCCATCCTGGGCATCGCCTATGGGCTTGAGGGTTTTATTCCCAAGTACGGGCATGCTCCCTTTGAGCTTACGCCTTCAAGCGTGGCCGATATTCATCGTTTTGGCGGCACCATGCTTGGCTCCTCGCGCGGGCCGCAGTCTGCCGAGGAAATTGTGGATACCCTTGAACGCAGCAACGTCAACGCCCTCTTTGTCATCGGCGGCGATGGCACCATGAAGGCCGCCCTTGCCATCAGCAGCGAGGTGCAGGCGCGCGGGCTCAAGATATCCGTCATCGGCATCCCCAAGACCATTGATAACGACATCAATTTCATTCCCCAGTCGTTCGGCTTTGAGACTGCCGCCTTCAAGGCCACGGAGGCCATTGAATGCGCCCATACCGAGGCCTGCGGCGTGCCCAACGGCATTGGCCTGGTCAAGCTGATGGGGCGCGAATCGGGCTTTATCGCCGCGCGTGCGGCACTGGCCCTGAAAGAAGTGAACTTTGTGCTGATTCCGGAAGCTCCCTTTGCCCTTGAGGGCGAGGGCGGGCTGTTGCCCGCGCTGGAAGAACGCCTGCGCTCACGCGGGCATGCCGTGATTGTGGCAGCCGAGGGCGCTGGCCAGCACCTCATGGAAAATCATGCCGCCAAGGATGTGTCGGGCAACCCCGTGCTTGGCGATGTGTCTGACCTGCTGCGCAAGAATATCAGCTCCTATCTGGGCGCGCGCGGCATTGAGCATTCGCTGAAATACATTGACCCGAGCTACATCATCCGCTCCATCCCGGCCAATGCCAACGACAAGGTCTATTGCGGATTTTTGGGCCAGTATGCCGTGCATGCCGCCATGGCCGGGCGCACAGACATGGTGGTGGGCAAAATTCAGGATCGTTACGTGCATCTGCCGCTGGAGCTTGTGACCCGCAAGCGCCGCAAGCTTAACATCTATTCAGACCTGTGGCGGGCTGTGCTTGAGTCCACTGGTCAGGGCATGCTGAAGGGCATGCTGCCCCCGGCGTAACCGGCAGCATGAAGCATCTCAGACAGGTCAAGGCCTCTGCCGGTTCCGGCAAGACCTATGAATTGACGCATTGTTTTCTGCAAAGGCTGGTGCAGAGCGGGCCGCCCGCAAGCGCGTCCGCTTCCTCGGCTTGCGTCCTTTTGCCTGGGGGGCGCTGCGGCTGGGGCGACATACTCGCCATTACCTTTACCAACGCTGCTGCTACCGAAATGCGCGACCGCGTTATCCGGCAGCTCAAGAGCGCGGCCCTTGGGCAGCCCATGGGCGGGCTTGCGCTATCACCCGAGCAGGCCTCCCGCTGGGTGGATGTGATCATGCGCGATATGGGCGCGCTGAACATCCGCACCATCGACAGCCTGCTGCACCTCATTGTGCGCGCGGCAGCGCTGGAACTTGATCTGCACCCGGATTTTCAGCCCGTCTTTGCCACCGAAGAAGTGCTCACACCCTACCTTGATGTACTGCTTGAACGCGCATGGCAGGGCGATGAAACCATGCGCTCCCTGCTGCGCGAGGTTTATCGGGCCATGGCCTGGCGGGAGAACAGCACAGGCTTTCTTGCGGGCGAAAAGCTGCTCAACCAGTTGCGCGGCCTGCTGGATGATGTGCTGCTGGGGCGCTTTGAAGATATTTCGCCCACGGAAACCCTGCACAAGCGGCTGAGCGAAGTGGAAAGCATGGCCGTAACCCATGCCAATATCTTTCTGTCTGCTGCGGCTGCAAGCGGGCTCAATTTCAGCAAAAACGCCCTCGCAGCTGTGGAAGCCATTGCCGCCGGGCAGTGCAAAACTTCAGCATATCTGAGCAAGGCCAGCGCGTCTGACCTGTTTTTGAAAAAGCCCGTGGTCAACGACGAGGTGCAAAAAGCCTACGAGGCATTTGCCCGCGCCGCCGGGGTTCTGGTGGAAACAGCTCCCCTACTGCGTCAGGCTGTGGGGCTTGCCCCCGTGCTCTTGCTGGCCCGTACCCTTGTGCAGGCCTTTGTGCAAAACCAGCGGCAGGAAGGCAGCCTGCCGGGCCTGCTGATTCCGCACATGGCGCGGCAGGTGCTTGAAAGCGACAACGGCGTGCCCGAGGCCCTGTGCCGCATGGGCTCGCGCCTCACGCATTTTCTGGTGGATGAATTTCAGGACACCAGCAATGAGCAGTGGTACGCCCTGCGCCCCCTTGTGGAAGAAGCGCTCTCTCGCGGCGGCTCCCTCACCTGGGTGGGCGACGTCAAGCAGTCCATTTACGGCTGGCGTGGGGGCGAGCCGGAACTTTTTGACGGCGTGTTTGACGATGCGGGCCTCACAGCCCTTGCGCCTGACGGGCAACGCGACAATCTGCCCTACAACTGGCGCAGCCGCCGCGAAATCGTGCAGCACAACAACGGCATTTTCGGCCCTCTGGCGCAGCCGGACATGGCCGCAAAGGTCATGGCCGCACTTTTGCCATCGGGCACCCCGCCGGAAATCTGCGGGCAGGCCGCTCAGGGCCTTGTGCGCGCTTTTGCGGGCACTGAGCAGCAATGCCCCGAGAACGCCCGCGAGGGCGGCCTTGTGCGCGTGGAAACCATCCTTTCCGTGGATGCCGAGGCCCTGGGCGAAGATGTGCTTGAACGCCTCTGCACCCTGCTGCATGAGGATATCGAGCCGCACCATCCCTGGGCCGATGTGCTCATCCTTGTGCGCAGCAACGGCAAGGCCACCCTTGTGGCAGACAGGCTGATTCGCGAAAATATCCCCGTGATTACAGAAAACAGCCTGCGGCTTGCCGCGCATCCGCTGGTGGTGCAGGCCGTGGCCCTACTCTCCTTTCTTGATAATCCTGAGGACGACATTGCCTTTATGAGCCTTGTGTGTGGCAGCATCTTTCGGGAGCATCCCGAAACTGCGCCCCTTGCGCACGAGGACATTGCAGGCTGGTGCGCCGCATCCAAAGGCGGGCCGCTGTTCCAGCGGTTCAAAAGGCGCTGGCCCGAAGTCTGGCAGCGGTTGCTTGCCCCGTTCAACAGTCAGTCCGGCCTTATGACGCCCTATGACATGACGCTTGAATGGTTTGCCCGGCTGGATGTGGAGCGGCGCTACCCCGAGGCGGAGACCTTTTTGCGGCGCTTCATGGAAGTGCTGCACAGCGCGGAAGAAAAGGGCCTTGCCACCCTGCCTACATTTCTGGAGCACTGGCGCGCCAAAAGCGGCGAAGAAAAGGTGCCCATGCCCGAAAACATGGATGCCGTGCGCGTCATGACCATCCACAAATCCAAGGGTCTGGAAGCCCCGGTGGTCATTGTGCCCTGGACAGACCTGCGCGCCCGCATGGGCAATGAAACCGTGATGGTCGAGCGTGATGGTCTGCGCCTTGCCGTGGGCAACAGAAAGCATCTGGGAGCGCCCTATCATCAGGAGCTTGCCCGCCAATGCCGGGAGAACGTCCATCTGCTCTACGTGGCCTTTACCCGTGCGCGCGATGCCCTCTATGTGTTGCGTACCAGCACTGTGGGCGGGCGCGGTTCTACCAGTGATGTGCTGGACATGCTCATGGAAGAGGCCGGGTTCACCGCACCTTACACCGTGGGCGAGGAGCCAGCCGCGCACGATGCTGCTCCGGCCGCAACTGCGACAAGGGCATCTGCCGCACCCTGGGGCAGCAAGCCGGAGATTGCGGAAAGCCCGGAAGGCGAGGAAGTCGCTGCCAGTTCTCCTGTAGATATCGCCCCAAGCGGCGCAATGGCTCCGGATGCTGCGGATTCCGCTGGTTTTGCCGACCCCGCATGGCGGCCCATGCAGTGGCTGCCGCGCCTCAAGATTTTTCGTAATCCGCTGGAAGGATTCAGCTTCCGCGCTGAAGACAGGGGCAGCTTTCTGCATTTGTGCCTTGAGCATCTGCACATAACGGGCAATCCACAGGCAGACGCGCAGGCGGCGCTGAACTTCGGCCTTGGTCATTTTTCGCTGCCTGTGCCGGACGAGGCCGCGTTGCGGGAAAATGCCGCTGCGGCGTTGCAATGGTTTGCCTCGCAGCCGGAGGCGGCGCGCTGGCTGCAAACGGGCTGGCCCGAGCATTCGCTCATGGACGCCGAGGGGCGATTGCTGCGCATGGATTTGCTGGTGCATGAGCCCTGGGGGCCGCTGGTGCTCGATTATAAAAGCGGTCAGCCCGAAGCCGACCATGTGGCGCAGCTACAGACCTACCTTGCCTGCCTGGAAGCAGGGAACGACTGCGCCCCCGGCAGTGCGCGCGGCCTGCTGGTGTACCTTGATTTACGGCGGTTTCAGCTTGTGGAAGCGCACGGCGTTTCGGCCCTTGCCGAACGTTGCAGCGATCTTTTGCCCGCCACGGAGGCTCAGGCATGAGCGCATCGCCGATACTTGTTTTTCCCTGGCAGCGGCCCTTTCTGCCCGACCTCAAAGCCTTTCTGACCAGCATCGGCAAGGGGCGGGCAGGTGCAACCCTGCTGATCGTGCCCCACAACCGGCCATGGCGTTACCTCACCAAGCTCTATGCGGAAGAAGGCTATCAGGGCTTGCTGCCCAAGGTCATGACCCTGGCGGATGTTATCTCGGCCTGGCGCTCGCAAACCAGCGCAGATCCTTTGCACACGGCCAACGTGCTGGACAGGGTCGCCCTGCTGCACGAGTGCGTAATGGGTCTCGCGCTGGATGACGAGGGCCTTGCCGTACGTTTCGCCCGCATGGACATGGCGCATTTTCTGCCCTGGGGATTGCGGCTTTCAAACCTGCTGGAAGAAATGCTGGGACAGCGTGTGGCTGCTGTGGATCTCAGTCATGTGGAGCAGGAGGTTTCCGGCCCTGCGGCTGCCCTGCTGGGCGCTCTGGGGCGCATCGGCAAGGCCTATGTGGCCGCGCTGGAGGCCCGCCGCTGGACGACGCCGGGATTGGACGCCTTTACCGTCAGCGAAGACGGCCTTGCCCTGCCCCGCTTTTTTACGCCCGCAGATGACCGACCCGTTGTGATGGCCGGATTTTCATTGCTCACCGGCAGTGAGGAAGCCCTGCTGCACAGGCTGTGGCAGGCGGGCGGGCAGATATGCCTGCATGCAGATCCGGCGCTGGCTCTGAGTGCCGCACCTCACTGGGCATGTGACGCGCAGGCCGCTTGGCTACGCCGCTGGAAGGCTACGGCTCGCCTTGCCGTGGAGCCCACGGACGCCGAGGCCGCGCACAAGCCCCGCATCTCCTTTTTTGCCGGGTACGATTGCCATTCACAGCTTAAAGCATTGCATGAAGAACTGGCGGCGCCGAGCGGAAGCAACAGCGGCAGCAATGATTTAGCCGCGCCTGACGGGCTTTCTACAGCGGTCGTGCTTACAGACAGCGCCCTGCTCATGCCCGTGCTGCACCATCTGCCCAACAAGGACGTCAACGTGTCCATGGGCTACCCGCTGGAGCGCTCGCCCCTTAACCGCCTGCTTGAGGCCCTGCTGCAATTGCAGGAAAACAGAACGGAAGATGGCCGTTACTATTGGCGCAACCTGCTCCAATGCCTGCGGCACCCCTATCTGAATTTGCTGCGCGTGGATGACGGCAGCGCAACGCCCCTTTATTTGCGCGAGGTCTTGCGCCGCATTGAGGGCATGATTCGCGGCGGGGCGCGGTTTGTGGATATGGACGCGGTTGCACGGGAGTGCGCCCCAGGCATGCATCCTGCGCTTTTTGAGCTTTTTGAAAGTACGCTCAACGTGCTGGTGCGCCAGCCGGGGCAGGTCGAAACCACCGAGGGCATGGCCCTGTGCCTGCAAAACATTTGCGACTTTTTGCTGCGCAACGGCGGCGACATGTGGCGGCATTTTCCGCTGGATGCGGAGGCCATGTACCGGCTTGCCCGCCATGCGGCCCCTGTGTTGCGGCAAAATTGTCTTGCGCAGACGCCCTTTCCCACCAGCGTGTTGCACGGCATAGTGCGCGAAGTGCTGCAGCAGGAGCGCGTACCTTTTGAGGCGGAGCCGCTCACGGGCTTGCAGGTGCTCGGCATGCTTGAAACGCGCCTGCTGCACTTTGACAGGGTGCTTATTGTGGATGCCACGGACGACAAACTGCCCGGCAACCCTGCGCAGGATCCTCTGCTGCCCGATTCATTGCGGCAGGTGCTTGGCCTGCCCGATGCCCGCAGGCGCGAACGGGCGACAGCCCACACGTTGTACCGGCTCTGCGCCGGAGCGCAGGAGGTGCGCTTTTTCTGGCAGGAGGGCATTAGCCGCTCTGCGCTCTTTGACGGCAAAAAAAGCCGCAGCCGCTTTGTTGAGCAACTGCTGTGGGAAGAAGAACAACGCCGTGGCGAGCTGCTTGTGCCCGGTCAGGGGCCGCTTGCCATAGCCCGTTGCGTGGTGCGCAGCACCCCTGCCGCGCCTAAAAGCCTGCCCCGCACAGAGGCCATGCACGAGGCCATGCTGGCCCTGCTGCAAAAACCGCTTTCGCCCACAAGGCTGGATGTTTACCAGCAGTGCCCACTGCGCTTTGCCTGGCAATACCTCTGCAAGCTGCAACCGCCGCAGGAAGTCAACGAAGGGGACGACCCCGCAGCAGTGGGCACCTGCATTCACGATACGCTGCATGCACTGTATGAACCGTATCTCAATAAAGAGGTGCGACGGGGCGATATCAGCCGCGAAACCATGCTGGCGCGGTTTCATGAGGAGCTTGAAAAGGCCGACCTGCGCCGCATTTTGCCGCCGGACAGCTGCCTCATGCTGGAAGAAGCCGCCCCTGTGCGCTTGCAACGATTTCTGGATAACCAGCCCGACAGCACAATCGTTGTGGCGCTGGAGGAAGAACTCAAGGCCACGCTGTCGCTGGCAGGCGGCGAATATTCATTTACGGGCATAATGGATCGCATTGATCGGCGCGATGACCTGCTGCACATCCTTGACTACAAGACCGGCAGCCTTAAATTACATGATGGAAGCCTGTGGGGTGACATTCTTTATTTCAGGCGTATCGAAAGCCTTTTTGCAGCCCTGCGCCAGACCCAGGCGGGCGGCCAATATGAGCCGGACGCCCAGATGCTTGAAGATATGGATGCCCTGTTTGAAGAGTTGCGGCCCCGGTTGCCCAGCCTGCAACTGCCCTGCTATGTGAGCATGGCTGTGGGCAGCGGCCTTGGCCCGGTTGGCGATGCCGCTCTGGTTGAGCTGCGCAATGCTGGCCGGGAGTATCCTCTTTTTGGAGGGCTGGTGGATGAAGACCTGGCGGATGCCATTGTGTACTGCCACGCGGCGCTTTCTCTTGTATTGCTGCACATGCGCCATGCGCCGTCGTTTACGGCGCGCCCGGATCGGCATTGCGATTGGTGCCCCTATGCTTCATTGTGTGCAGGATAACGGGCCGGAATACATATATTAAAGATGATTGTTGCGTCTTGTGAAATTACCAGCTATGCTTCCCGGCAAACATAGGTATGTCGTTTGAAATCGAAACGATGCAAAGTGGCATGCTGCTTACGGACAGGACGGAGGTCTTGCAATGTCTTTTCCCGCACTCAAGATAGGTGATCTCACGGCTAAAATCCCTGTAGTTCAGGGTGGCATGGGCGTGGGCATTTCGCTTGCCGGGCTTGCGTCGGCTGTTGCCAATCAGGGGGGTATCGGCGTTATCGCCGGGGCCATGATCGGCATGAAAGAACCCGATGTGGCCAAGGATCCTCTTACAGCCAATCTGCGCGCCCTGCGCAATGAAATATTGAAAGCACGCGAACTCAGCAACGGTATTATTGGCGTCAACCTGATGGTGGCGCTTACCACGTTCAGCCAGATGGTGCGCACCGCCGTTGAAAACAAGGTGGACATCATCTTCTCCGGTGCTGGCCTTCCTCTCGACATGCCGCATCACCTGTTGCAGGTGTGCGAGGAAAAGAAGGAAGAATTCAAAACCAAGCTTGTTCCCATTGTTTCTTCAGCCAGAGCGGCCACGGTAATTGCCAAAAAATGGGCCTCTCGCTTTGGTTACACGCCTGACGCCTTTGTGGTTGAAGGCCCCAAGGCTGGCGGCCACCTCGGTTTCAAGGCTGAAGAGTTGCAGGATCCCGGTCACTCGCTTGAAGTCCTGGTGCCTCAGGTGGTGGATGCCGCCAAGGCTATGGAAGACAAGTGCGGCCGCGCCGTGCCTGTTATTGCCGCTGGCGGGGTGTACTCCGGTGCGGACATCATGAAGTTCCTCGAGCTTGGCGCTTCCGGCGTGCAGATGGGCACCCGCTTTGTGGCTACCCACGAATGCGATGCCGATGACCGCTTCAAGCAGAGCTATCTTTCTGCGCGCGATGAAGACATCACCATTATCAAAAGCCCGGTGGGCATGCCTGGCCGCGCTCTTGGCAATGAATTCATCACAGCCTCGCGCGAGGGCAAGAAAAAGCCTTTCAAGTGCGTGTTCCACTGCGTACACACCTGCGAACAGGAAAAAACGCCCTACTGCATCGCCCAGGCGCTCATCAACGCCATGAAGGGCAATCTTGAACGCGGCTTTGCCTTTTGCGGTGCCAACGTGGCCCGCGTGAACAAGATTATCTCGGTGCATGAACTCATGGACAGCCTGCAAAAGGAATTTGACGACGCCATGAGCACCCTGAGCAAGAGCGTGCAGAACATGCAGAGCAAGCTCAATTTTAGCATCAAGAGCTAACGCTCTGCCCTGCCTGAAAACGCAAAGCCGGGTCTGGATTTCCAGGCCCGGCTTTTTGGTGCGCAACAGCAAAACAGTGTATTGATGCAGCGCGAACTATTTGCCGCATGGGCATCAGTTTTAATTAGTGTCTGATTGCGCAGTGGCGCTCTCCGCTTGCATCAAGTGGGCGCAGTCTGGGCACCTGCGCTGCAATTCAGCAGCATTGTCGGCAATGTTTATAGCGGAGCGGCCAGTATAACGGGTAGCTAAAGAAGCACATTCACACCCGTCAATGGGTGATGTGTGGTTGAATCCACGCCGGTGCATCTCTGCCACAAGTTCTTCATGCCGGGCAAAGATAAGCTGGGGGTCAACCAGTCCGCCGGAAAGAAAACCCTCTATATTTTTGCCGCGCCGCAGGCTGCCAAGGAGCATGTGCAGCTCCACATGTTCGCCCAGCAAATGTTTGCGGCACATGCCCCCAGGGGGCAACATCCACATGCGCATACGAGCCTCCTGCAAACAGAAAATTTTTTCGCAGCTAGACCGCCGTGTACGAAAAGGCCCGAATCCTGAGATCCGGGCCTTGTGTATCAGTTTGCAGTGACTGGCTTGCGCTAGTCGTTGACCGTGCGGGAGTATTCCAGAGCCTTGGCCTGCTCCTCGAAGTTCTGGAAGCCGGAGTGATGCAGGGCATCCTCAACCGTTTCGTCCCAGTTCCAAGTGGCGTAGATCACAGGCTTGTGGAAGGTGGAGCGGAAGCTCTGCAACTCGGCCCGGTAGAAGGCTTCCTTGGGCGTGTCGAGGTGATCGCGGAACTGTTCGTGCCGACGCTGCAACTCGCCCTCGTACCATTCCTGAATATCCTGCGGTTCCTTGTACTTCTTGAGGATGTGACCGTAACCGGTCTTTTCCATCAGGTCGGCAAGGCGCTTGTGGTGTTGCGCGGCAAGCCATTTGCCGAGGTCAGCGGCAGAATGGTTTTCCCCTTCCACAGAGGCGATGTCGAACACGGTCTGGTAGTAGGTATCCGGCACCACAGAGGCTGAGGTGATGCCCGCGATGGCAACCAGGCCGCGCAGGATGATACTGTTGGACACGCCCTGACCGCAGAAGCCCACCTTTTTGGCGTACTTCTGGCCGGTGAAGATGCTGACAAGGATAGCCCAGACAACCGCCGGATCTTCCTCGTCATAGATATGGGACAGGCGCGAATTGTCGCGGTCTGTCGCCAGCACCATCTGGGTCATGTCGTTGGAGCCGATGGAGAAACCGTCGAACTCGGTGATGAACTGCTTGGCCAGAATGGCGTTGGAAGGCAGCTCGGACATGAGGATGATCTTCAGGCCGTCCTGACCGCTCTTGAGCTTGTGAACCTGCTCAAGGTAGCTGCGCATGGAGCGGGCTTCTTCCAGGGTACGCACAAAGGGCAGCATCATGCGCAGGTTGGAGCCGCCGTATACGCCGCGGGCCAGCTTGAAGGCTTCAACTTCCCAGTCATGGATATTGCGCGAAACGCCGCGATAGCCAAGCATGGGGTTGTCTTCCGTATGTTCAAAGAGGCTGCCGCCAAGCAGATTGCGGTATTCGTTGCTCTTGAAGTCGGTTGTGCGGTACGTGATGGGCTTGCCGTAGAAGGCCATGGCAAAGAGGGCCAGGTTCTGGGCCAGGGTCTGAACGTAGTGCTCCTTGCCGGTACGGAAACCGCGGGCCTTGATGATGCCGCGAATTTTGTCCGTCAGGTTGCGCAGGTCGTCCATTTCCTTTTTCAGGCCGGAACGCAGGCTCACTTCTTCACGTAGATGGTTGATGTTGTCCATCAACTTGGTGACTGCGGGCAGATCCTTGATGCGGCGCACATGTTCTTCAACAGTGGCTTCAATTTCGGCAACGCGCTTTGCGGATTCGGGGTCAGCCGGATTCAGCAGGGCCAGAGCGTCATCGTAACCCATGATGATGCGCACATGATCGGCCAGATCATTGGAGGTCTTGAGCACTTCAATGCGGCGCGAGGCCATTTCCATGTGCTGGTCAACCTTGTGATCCAGTTCACGCATCTTGCGGTGCTGCATCAGCACTTCTTCCGCATTCAGGCTCTTGCTCGCTTCGGCAAATGCTTCAACCTCTGCCGCAAGGCCGGTCACTTCGCCCACGTATTCGCGCAGGTTGAAGTTGAACACAATGAGGCCAGCGCCCATCTGCTCGCGCAGCACCTTGGAAAGGCGGTTTTCAAGCTCTTTCAGCTTGCTGTGCACCACATTTTCAAGCTCGCCGCTGTCAAAGGCTTCCAGTGCCTGCGGATGTATGCTGATGTTGCCAAGCATGAATTCCGCGCGCAGCAGGCCCACCTCAAACTGGGGGAAGTTGCGCAGACGGGAGAGAAACAACGCCTGACCCACATCGGCCAGCACAAGGCCGACCTTGGTCTTGGTAAGGGGCAACTTGGAAAGATCCATTTCGCCGCCCACAAGGTGCAGGGGCAAAAGGCCGCGGTAGACCTTGCCGCGTGTGCCGTCAACGGTCACTTCCGCGCCGTCGAGCGCACGCAGGATGTCGAGGCGCTGAATGCCGATAACAGCGGCAATGCCAAGCTCGCGCGAGGTAATGGCCGCGTGGCTCGTGTCGCCGCCCACATCGGCCATGATGGCCGAGGCCACACGCATGCCCGGCACCATGTCCGGGTCGGTGCGTTCGGCCGCAAGCACATCGCCCTTGGCGATCTTGTTCAGTTCAAGGGCGGAGCGCAAAAAGCGCACCGTGCCCTGACCAGCACCGCGTGAAGCGCCGTTGCCTTCCACCAGCACTTCGGCTTCGGCGGCTGCTTTGGCGTCCACCTCGCGGCGGCGCATGAAGATGGTATGGGGGTGCAGCTCAAGATCGTCGTTCCAGCGGGTTTCGGGCCGCGCCTGGACGAACCAGAGCTTGTCGTTGGCGTCAATGCAGAATTCCGTGTCCATGATGATGCCGCCGTACGCCTTGCTGACGGCGCGCACGCCCTGGGCAACGCGTTCGGCCTGGCTGAGCGAGAGCGCCCAGCGCAGAGCCTCAAGCTCGGACACTTCCACTTCGCGGGTGCCGCCACGTTCGTCATAGACGATCTTCATGTCCTTGCAGCCCATCTGGCGGATAACTACTTCGCCGCCGTCGTCGCGCTGGAAAACATAAAGCTTGTCTGGCGTCACCTTGCCGCCCACCACGGCCTCGCCGAGGCCGTAGCTGGCATCGATGCTGACCAGTTCGCGGCGGTCTGTGCCGCGACAGCCCGTGGCGGTATCGGCAGAAAAGGCCGTACCGGAAATCACGGGATTGATCATCTGCATCATGCAGACAGAAAGCGAGGTGTGCTCAATGGCCCACTCAAGCTTGGCGTTTTCAGCAATGCTCTCGTCGCCGGTTTCTTCGGCCTTGGCCAGAGCGTCAAGGATGGCCTCGCGGCGGTAGGTCATGGAGCGCAGATTGTAGGCTGAGGAGCAGTCCCAATGGTAGGCTTCCACCACTCTGTCTTCACCCACCATGTTCAGGTAGGTATCCTGCAGACCGGCAAAGGCCTTCTTGCGCGAGTCTTCACCCGCTGCGGAAGAACGCACGGCCACGGGGGTCATGTCGTCTTCGTTTTCGCGGCAGATGTCGCGGTATGCGCCGCGCACGGCTTCCGCAACGTCATGCGGCACTTCAACAGACAAAATGGCCGCCTGCACCATGACCGAGCGCTTGCGCAACTGGTCGATGCCCTCGGGGGAGGTGGCAAAACCTTCGACTATATTATTGATGAAGGTGCGCAGCTTGGTATTGGTCTGCTCGCCTTCCGCCAGCGCGGCCTGATGGATCTGCTTGCCGAGCTGGCGCACGAACTTCTGCAAGAAGTCCGGATCCTGGTTGATTTCGGGGTCGTTCCAGTCAATGCGCCCGTATTCACGGTCCACCACACTGCGTACCACACGCCCATTAACCTTTGTTTCATCAAGCAGATGATGAAAGGCAATGGATGAGATGGCGCGAAAATGGGGCGCCTGAATGCCCTGGATCTGACTGATCAGGGCAGTGTTGTAGTTCTTACCACCAACAAGCAACTCCGCTTCGGGACCAATCTGCACAATTTCGGCGCCATCAAGCACCAGTTTTTTCTGAACTGCCTCGGGCGCGGCGCCCTTGGGTTTGTTCTGCGCAGGTTTGGCGGCGGGAATCTTAGCCATGTCTTCCTCCGGTTTGGGAAACAGAAGCTTAACAACCTTGGAAATTGTATATCGCCATTAAGGAACTGTCCACAAATTCCAGTAGTGAGCGTAGTAATTAACTTACGCGCACACCGCAATAGGGGCAGAATGCGATGTTATCCATAGGAATGGGCTGGCCGCAGGCCTCATTGCCGCACACGCGCGGCACAGGCCCCAGCTCCACAATAAGCTCACCTTCTCTGACCGAAACCATTTGCTTGTTTTCTTTGAAGTCGGCGGTTTTGAGCACACGCTTCACCATGCCGTCAATGGGGGCCAGAACGGCCTTTTCCTGCTTCATGATGGAAACGTTAAAGAGCTCTTCGCCCGCTTTGACCACATCACCGGGGTGCACATACATGACCCACAAGTCGCCGTTGCTCGGCGCGGCCACATGATACTTGTTGGCCGTGTCGGCCATAAGCGTGCTCTTTGCGCCGTTGCCCGAAGGCTGCCGAACCTGAACCTCGCAGCTCATGAATTCGGAGTCGAGCACATAACGGCAGATGGAGATGCCCGCATCGTTGGGGGTGGAGATGCTGAGCAGCAAGAGATGATGGGGCTTGCCGCTGCTGTCGTTGAAGTACAGATCCTGGCCGACTTTCAGACCCTCAAACCATACATGCAAAGGCAGGTTGTTGGGATCGCCGAACTTGGACTTGAACTGGATGGTCTTGAGCGCGTCTGCCGGATGGTTAAGGTACAGCACGAACTCTTCATCGTTGGGCTTGCGCTTCAGAATTTCGGCGCAGGCCTTTTCTTCGGCTGCAAGGTTCACTTCTGCCAGCGATTCAAGGGGCGAAGCCTCGGTGCGGGCCGCCATGGCGCTCTTCCAGTCAGAGCCAAAGGCACTCTGGTAGACCCAGTCAGCAGGGAAGCCGAGCGGCAGTTTGCCGAACTTGCCCTGAAGCAGGTTACGGAAGGCGTCGTTGCAGTCCTGATAGATGTTCAGGCGCGCGCGGCGCATTTCGTCCGTAAGCTCTTTCTCAGGGGTGCGGGTAACTTGGCCCAGCACTTCCAGCAGGTAGCGCACTTCGTCTTCGCCACCCCGCTTCCATGCGCCTGTAACGGCCAGAAACGCCGTGTTCCAGGTGATCTGCGAGCCGGGGGTAACATCGTGATAGCGCACGATCTGGCGGGTGCCTTCAAGGAACTTGAGCATGTAAGGCAGCAGGTGAATGTACCCCTGCTTCATGGCGCCTTCCTGCGAGGAGGAAGTGGCGCCGCCGGGCATGCCGTGGCGCGTAACGTCATAGTCGATGCCCTGGAAGTACGGCGCGCAGTAGCGGTCGTAATAAGGCATGATCTGCTTGCAGACGAAGTTGGCGTCGCGGATGGCGTTTTTATCAAGGTTGCACTTGAGGCCCAGCTCGTCTTCAATATAGGCCATGGTAGCAAGCACGTCGCCCTGACCATAAGAACGCACTGAAGAGCCGAGGCCCACGTCGATGATGTGCGCGCCAGCCTTGGCCGCGGCACCGCAGGAGGGCACGAACAGACCGTCGGTATAGTGCCTGTGGTAGTGCAGCACAAGCTCGGGCCAGGCTTTACGCAGGGCTTTGACCAGCTCGTCCATGAAACGCGGCGGGCAAACGCCTGCCATGTCCTTGAGGCCCAGAATGATGTGGCGCGAGGCTTCCTTGGAGCTTGCGCCCATGATGTCACCCACCATGCGCAGCATGGCTTCGGTAACGCCCAGGTAGTGCTTGACGTCAAAGCCCTTGGCCCACGACATGGAAATGGCGGGCTGGAAGATAACGTCCTTGCGGTCCATGACCACTTCGGCAATGGGGCGCATGTTTTCCACATGGTTCAAAAAGTCGAAGCAACGTACGACCTGATAGTGGTCGCAAATCATTTCGCCCGTTTTGAGCATGAGGTTGCGCGGCTGCGGCGTATACCCAAGCACGTTGGTGGAGCGCACCAGCAGCTGCTTGAGGGTTTTGGGCGCAAAGCGGTTCCATTCCTTGGCTTCGGTGAAGGGGTAGGTCATGTTGGCCAGCATGGCCACATGGAAGTGCGCCCCGCCGCCGTTTTCGAGCGAGAAAAAGCCCGCATTGTCAAGGTAGGGGCCCATAAGCCTGTCTTCGGCAAGGCGCAGGCGGTTGCCGGAGTTGGACTGCGTGAGGTCGCGGGTTGTGGTGTCGGTAAAGTGCACAAGTCCGGAATCACGGATGTAATCCAGCGTGGCCATGCGGTCGCCCTGCGGATAGGGCGAAGGCTGACGGCGCGTCGCCGTGCTTATGGGCGGCAGCACAGGCTCAAAGGGTCCAAGACAGGGCGTGGAACTTGAACGGTATTCGCCAAGCTGCACGTAGGGGTTGAAGCCCTTGGCCGAAATCTCGGCCACCAGCTTGGCAAGGCGCTCGCCTTCGGGCGCAAGGTCGGTATAGACCATGAGCTCGGGATGCGTGGCGATGAAGTTGGTATTGATGCCGCCCTGCTTGAACAGGGGGTGCTTGATGACCTGACGGAAGAAAGGAATGGTGGTCTTGATGCCGCCGATCACATATTCGCTCAGGGCGCGTTCCGTGATGCCCAGCACCTTTTCCCAGTCAGTGGCATACGAAATGAGCAGAGCGCCCGCAGAGTCGTAGTTGGCGGGGAATTCGTAACCTGCGCTGATATTGGAATCAAGGCGCACGCCGGGGCCGCCGGGCGACACATAGCGCGAGATGAGGCCGGAATTGGGGGCGAAGTTGTCCTGCGGGTTTTCGCAGTTGATGCGCACCTGCATGGCCCAGTACGAAGGACGCTGGCTTTCTTCGCGGTAGCGCAGTTCCGCGCCAAAGGCCACGGCGATCTGCTCTTCCACAAGGTCAATGCCGTAGCGGCATTCGGTGATGCCGTGCTCAACCTGCAAACGGGTGTTAACTTCAATGAGGTACGGCGTACCGTCGGGTGTAACGAGGAATTCGACCGTGGCAAGCGAATGGTAGCCCACGGCGCGCACCAGGCGGCGGGAATAATCCTTGAGCCTGTCGCGCAGGTTCTTGGTCATGCCCGGCCAGGGCGAAGGCGTAATTTCAATGAGTTTCTGGTGGTTGCGTTGCACGGTGCAATCGCGTTCGTCAAAGGCGAACACGTTGCCGTACATGTCGGCAATGACCTGAATCTCGATGTGGCGCACATCGGCAAGGAACTTTTCCACAAACAGGCGCGGATTGCCAAACGAAGCCTGAGCCATGGTGGAAGCCTTGAAAAAGGCGTCTTCCAGGTCAGCCTCGTTATGGATGGCAAAAATACCGCGTCCGCCGCCGCCCCCTTCTGCCTTGAGCATGATGGGCAGCCCGATCTCGTTGATAAGCTGGCGGGCGGTAGGAATATCCACGGCTCCTTCAGAGCCGGGCACAACAGGAATGCCCAATTTGCGAGCCACTTCTCGAGCCTGAACCTTGTTGCCCAACAGGTTCATGGCCTCGGCTGTCGCGCCGATAAAGGTGATGCCCGCCTCTTTGCAGCGCTGCGGAAAGCGCGTGTCCTCGGAAGCAAACCCCCAGCCGGGGTGAATGCCGACTACGCCACGTTGTTTGGCTTTGTCGATAATGCGGTCAATATCCAGATACGCGCGGGGGTCTGTCCCGAGCAGCATCAGTTCCTGCGCCGTTGAGGCCGCAGGGGCCGTTTTGTCCACATCAGTCGCAGTCATTGCCGCTACCGCGTCAAAACGTTCGCGGATGGAACGACAAATGCGACGGGCCGGAATACCGCGGTTAGCTACCAGTATTACCTTGCCCTTCAAAAAATCCTGAACTTCCGAGAATGTCTTGTTGGCCATGCCTTTCAGCCCTTTTCTACCGGCGCATTTCTGCCCACGCACCGGCGTTAGACGGCGAAAACACGCTTACGTGCTTCGCATTGGGCGGCGATGCCCCCAGGCCCAACCATGCCGGAATGACCATAATCCCGCGTCATTCCCGCGCAGGGCTCAGCCGGAGACTACCGCAAATGAATTCCTCAAGCCGTCCGTTGATGTTAAGACACAGGCCGCCTGACGTTCCTAGGCCCGCCAGCCAGCCGCGTACGATGCGGTCATCGTCACGCAGCTCCACGTTCTCGCCGCGCCAGAGCAAAAGAGACTCCGCACGGGCTCTCCACCCCTCGGGAAAAGAGTGGCAGTTAATATAAGCTGAAAACATGCGCTTTACAAGGGTTTGCCACAAGGCTTCGGCCATTGGAGGCGCAAAAGTGGAGGATTTATGCTGGGCGGCAAGGCTGGTTGCCTCCAGAGCGGCGTCCGCCCGCATCTGTTCCGCTGGTGGCGAACAGCGCACATTTATGCCAATGCCCGCCAGCAGCACCCCGCCCCGCTCCTCCAGCAGAATGCCCGCCAGTTTTCTGGGGTCGGCTTCCGACGCGCACAGCACAAGGTCATTGGGCCATTTCAGGCGCACTTGCCAACCATCCATTGCCAGTGATTCGGCCAGCAGGGCACCCACTGCCGGGGCCGCCGCCGTGCCGTCAAACGGAGGTACCAGCGGCAGACGCAGGGCCGCATACACGTTGCCAGCAGGCGAGTGCCACTGCCGCCGCAATTGCCCGCGCCCCGCTGTCTGGCTGACAACCTGAACACTATCCCACGGCTCAAGCCAGCCCCGGGCCGCAAGGTTTGCAGCGGTATCAAGGCAGGAGCCGACCTCGCCAAAACGCCAGATACGCGGAATAAAATTTTTGTCAGCGCCAGTGGGGGAGCTTCCCTCAAACGGTTGGCTGTGACATACTGGGGGCATGGAACTCTACCTCGTCGGCGGCGCAATGCGCGACCTTTTGCTTGGGCGTATGCCCACGGAGCTGGATTTTTCCTTTTCAGGAAGCATGGACGATTTTTTGACCGCGCATCCCGATGCGGTCTGTGTGGGTAAAAGCGTCAATGTCTGCCTGTGGCGCGGACGCGAATGCATGCCCCTCCGGGGCGGCACCCTGGTGTCTGACCTTGCAGCGCGGGATCTCACCATCAATGCCCTTGCGCTCGACAGCGCGGGGCGGCTGTACATGCATCCCAAGGCGGTTGATGACCTGCGCAACAAAATAATGCGTCCGGCTTCGCCCACGGCCTTTGCGGATGACCCCACAAGAATTTTTCGTCTGGCGCGCTTTGCCTCCCGCTGGCCCGAATGGCGCATAGCCCGTGAGGCTTTTGAACAGATGCGCGCCACGCCCAAAGCTTTGCTGGCGGCCATTCCGGCGGAGCGTGTGGCCAAAGAAATGCTCAAGGCTCTGGCCTTGCCGCGCCCTGCGAGATTTTTTCGCGTTCTGTCGCAGGGGGATTGCTTGTCCCCCTGGTTTGAAGAACACGAGCGCGCGCGTTACATTCCGGCAGGCCCCGTAAAGTGGCATGCCAACAGCGTGCTGGGTCACAGCTTGCGGCTGATGGACGAGCTCGCGGGCGATGCCATGGCCGTGTGGATGGCCTTGTGCCATGACCTTGGAAAAATCGGTACTGACCCTGCCCTGCTGCCCCACCATTATGGGCATGAGGCGCGCGGCGTGCCGCTTGCACTGGCCCTTGCCAAAAGGCTGCGGCTGCCGGCAGTCTATGCCAGAGCGGGGGCGCTTGCTGCGGAAGAACACATGAAGGCAGGCATGTTTGCCACCCTGCGCACCGGCACGCGCCGCGATCTGCTGTGGCGGGTCAACCAGCTCGGGCTTTCGCGCCCTTTCTGGAAGCTGGCGGATGCCGACAGCAATTCACCCATCAGCGGTTTGGCCTACCCGAGCCTGAAGGCTATTAACGCCGTGCGTCTGCCCGAAGAGTGGCACAACCGGGGCGAAGAATCAGCCCGCAAGCTGCGCGAAATGCAATGCATGGCCCTGGCGGCGCTGAACAGAAAGCGGGCAGCCTAGCCGAGCCTGAAGTCAGACCGGTAGGCTTGCGCTATCAGGCCACTGCTTCAGCAGCGACTTCCATAAAATAGTCGCTCACCGCATCCATCTGCGCGCTGTGGTCAAGCCCGCACAAATGGGCCATTCCGTGGGCGAGCAGGCGCAACGCATGCTCGCCAGGCTCCTGCCCGTACAGCAGGCATTCCCTGCGCAGCGTATCCAGTGAAAACAGAAGTGCGCCGGGGCTGTCGCAGCCACCGGGGAAGGAAAGCACGTTGGTAGGGCCCTGACAGCCCATGCAGCGCCCGTTGGCTGCGCTCATGGCGGCGTCATCAATCAGATGCAGTTCCACAGCCGGGGGCACAACAGGCACGTTGGCCTGCTCTGCGGCGGCAAGCATGGCCGCAAGGGCGGCGCGCTGCTGCCTGCGGTCAAGCGGCAGAATCCATGCGGCCGCCGCATAGCGGTAAAAAATGCGCACGGCTGCCTGTGGCCGCTTACCCCTGACTGCGCCCATGATTCCTAAGCCTGCCCCTTTTCTTCCGGGATGGCGGGTATGCCAGCCTGTTTTGCGCTCTCCGGCTGGCTCGTCAGGGCTTTGACCTCGGGCGATTGCGCTGCAGCGGGTTTGTCTCCGTTACAATGCTTGTCGCCGCACGGTTTGCCCTGCCCCGTGGGGGTAAGGGCAGTTGCGCCATGTGTTGCGGGGGCAGAGCCGTTTTTGCCGTTGGGCTTGTTTTCAGCCCTGGCGGCGTCATTGATTCTGGCGTCAGGATAGGCAATGCGCTGATGGAAAATACCCGTCAGAATGCGCTGGAAGTTTTCGCTCAGGAAGTGCAGATCCTTAAAGGTCAGCTCCGATTCGTCCAACTGCCCTTCCGAGAAGATGCCCTTGATGATGGTGTCAATGTGCGACTTGATGCGCGCGGGCGTAGGATCGTTAAGCGTGCGGCTGGAGGCCTCAACGGAGTCGGCCAGCATGAGAATGGCGGCTTCCTTGGTTTGCGGACGCGGCCCCACATAGCTGAAATCGGATTCACGCGGCTTCTCGCCCTGATTCAGAGCCTTCTGGTAGAAAAAGCGTATGAGCCTTGTACCATGGTGCTGGCTGATAATGTCGGCAATATCCTGCCCGAGCTTGTACCGCTCGGCCAGTTCCGTGCCTTTTTTGACATGCGAAAGCAGGATGAGCGCACTCATGGACGGGGCCAGCTTGTCGTGCTTGTTGGGCCCGCCAAACTGGTTTTCGATGAAATATTCGGGATACGATAGCTTGCCCACATCATGATACAGTGCCGCCACCTTGCACAGCAGGCTGTTGGCGCCGATGGCCTTGGCCCCGGCTTCAACCATGTTGGCGACCACAAGGGAGTGATGGTAGGTGCCGGGCACTGTTACCATGAGCTCCTGCATGAGGGGTTGCTCAAGGCTCATAAGTTCCATGAGGCGGAAACGCGTACTGTACCCAAAGCTGATTTCAAGCACAGGGCTTACTGCAAAGAGCAGAATGAGCGACAGCACGCTGTTGATAAACACGGCCAGCAACTGCGTGGGCATGACGCCGGGGGCGCTTTGGGCCAGCAGGGTTGCGCCAAACCAGATGATGGACTGCCCGATGGTCAGCGGCACAATGCTCCACACCACGTCCTGTCGGCTTTGGGCATTGGTTACAAGCCATGTGGCAAGCATGCCGCCGAGAAAATGGAGCAGGAACAGCGAAAACTGCGCCTGAAACATGAGCATGGTAAAGAACGAGATCAACAGGGCCATGGTGCAATAGCGCCTGGCCGCAAAAACCATGGCGACCAGCCCCACTGCTCCTGCCACAGGGTAGCCCACGGCCAGCGTATTGATGAACGAATGACTGTCGATACGCATCCCAAGCACGTACACAGCCTTTGCACCGGCGCTGAAAAGCAGCAGAAGCAAGGAAATAAGCAGCATGTCCTTGCAGCGCAGGGGGGTGCCGGGTTTGCCGCTGGGGGCGACAAAAAAGCCGATGGAGAGCACCAGCGAGCACAAAAAGGCGCCAGCGGCTATATCCCAGTGCATGGGGTCGGAAGCGGATTTATAAAGCGTTTGCAGCTTGATCTGCTGCTCGCGGCTGACCCTTTCGCCCTTGCGCAACACGATCTCGCCCTTTTGTATCTGATAATACACGGGCTCAACCATGGACATTACGGCAGAGCTGCGCTTCTGGGTAGATTCCCGGTTCAGCGTCAGCGTGGAAGGCATGGTTGCGGAAAGCAGAATGTTGATGGCGCGCCGCGACTGCGGGTTCAGCGTGGAAACCTGCCGTATCTGGGCAGAAATTTCCGCCAGATACGATTGCACGTCGGGCAGATTGACTACGTCCGGACGCAGTATTTCTGTATTTGTATCCAGATTGCGCACAATAACGCCAGAGCGGTCAACCCTGGCCGAGCGTATATCACCCACAAGGCCTTCTGCCATATGGTCGCGAATCTGGGGCAGCAGCACCTTGAGCAGATATGTCTGCGCCTCGGGCTGGGCGAGTTCCGGCAAAATTTCGTCAGCAACGGTGGGTGTCAGTTCATCCACCAGCCTGTGCAGCGGGCCTTCGACCCCGACATGGTAATCAATGCCGTTGTTCAGGCTGCGCATGATCTCCACAATACGGTTCTGAAAGGCCGTAAAGGGTTCAAGACTCAGATCATAGACAGGCGGTTGCAGAAGCTGCACCTGTTTGCGCCGGGCCTTGGTGGCCTGCACGTCTTCAACGAGGATGTCCCGGTCGGCAATGACGTCAGAATCAGCCACTTGCCCGGCAACGTACACGCGAGGCACAGCCTCAAAATTGGCCCCTGCAAGCAGGCTGATGAAAAGCAGGGTGAGCACAAGCACTGAAAGCCCCAAGCCACAATGGTGGCGGGCCCGCAACATGCGAAAGAGTGCAAGGATGCTAGCTGGACGTACCGCTTTTTTCTGCATTATCATAGGCGTTTACGATTGCTCCCACCAAGGGATGCCGCACTACGTCGGCCTTGGTGAAGTGATGCACTGCGATGGTTGGAACTTTGGCAAGGATATTCAGCGCGTGGATAAGGCCGGAGCGCGGGCGCTGGCCGCCGGGCTGCAAGGGCAGGTCGATCTGGGTTGTGTCGCCCGTTACGACCATGCGCGAGCCAAAGCCCATGCGGGTAAGGAACATCTTCATCTGTTCTTGCGTGGTGTTCTGCGCTTCGTCAAGAATGATAAAGGCATCGTTAAGGGTGCGCCCGCGCATGAAGGCCAGGGGCGCAACTTCAATGGAGCCCACTTCAAGCATGGACGCCACCTTGGGCTGGGGCATCATGTCGTGCAGGGCGTCATAGAGCGGGCGCAAATAGGGATTGACCTTGTCGGCCAGATCGCCGGGCAAAAAGCCAAGGCGCTCACCCGCTTCCACCGCCGGGCGCGTCAGCACAATGCGTTTAACCCTGTGCTGCTGAAACATGGACAGCGCCATGGCGACAGCAAGATAGGTTTTGCCCGTACCGGCGGGGCCAACCGCAAAAACAAGCTCATTGCGCCGCAGCAGATCAAGGTAGGTGCGCTGGGCAACATTGCGGGCAGTGACCGTTTTGCGCGGGGTGTTGACGAAAACGGCATCCTTGAAAATCTTTTCCAGATTCAGGCCGGGATCCGCGCGCAGCATCTCGTAACTGCGGGCGATATCCTGCTGGCTCAGCAACAATCCGCCGCGCAGCAGCTCGTACAACTGCACAAAAACATTGCACAACACCTGCCGGGTGTTCATGTCTGGGCTTTCAATAAGAATGCTGGCGCCACGGCTGCCTATGGAGGCCCCGCTGGCTGCGGCCAACAGCTCAAGATGCGCATTGTGAGGGCCAAATAGCTGATTGGCTAAGGCGGGATCGTCGAATTCGACGGTCTCAAGCATGGAGGAATGTACTGCCATAGCCGCTCTCTAGCCTATTTCAGTTGGCCTGTCCATTACTGGATTCGGAACCTGTATATTTTTAATGGGCGGGCCGACCCCGCCTGGTTCACTCCCTAAAAATATAGCTGGCCTGGAATATGCATAAGTAAGCAATACGGCACCCCCAAGTCTGAAAATCAGGCAAAATCTGCCGAGGAGTCACTATGAGCAGCGTATCAGGCGTAAGCAGCTACACATCCGCACTATACCAGTGGCAGAACCAGAAGCTGAGTACCTCTACCTCTGGCAGCTCATCGTCTTCGAGTTCTTCAAGCACGTCGAGCCAGATGCTCAGCGGCAGCAGCATAACCAGCCAGCTTTCCAGCATGGTTGATCTGACAAAGTATGCCATGGATGCCATGGGTCTTGAAAGCGGCAGCCGCGTTACTTTCAGCCAGATTACCAAGTATCGCGAGCAGTTGAATACGGAATTCAACACCGCCGTCAAGGATGGCCTGTCCAAGCTTGGTGTCACGGATCCTTCAAGTGTCACTTTCACTTTGGCTGCGGACGGTTCCCTCACGGCTACCAGCGCCAATGCTACGGATCAGACCAATGTGCAGAACTGGCTTAAGAGCAATACGACTATTGGCAAGGATCTGCGTACGGCCCTTACCGCTGCTGGCGTCAGTTCCAGTACATCTGTTGCCATGACTGTTGACAGCAGCGGCAAACTGACCGCTGCCAGCAGCACGGACAGTGCCGACAAGGCCGCTATTCAGGCAGTGCTGGATAATTCCAAACTCGGTCAGACGCTGAACAGCGGCATGAGCAGTCTTGCTGTGAGCAGCGATGCAAAATTTACCCTGCAAACAAAGTCCGATGGCAGCATTGTGGTTGAAAGCAGCGATGCCGCCACCAAGGCAGCCGTGCAGAAGTTCTTTGACAACAATCCCGCGCTGGTCAAAAAGTTCGGCCAGATTCAGGCCCTTTCCGGCCTTGATGATGCGCGCAAGGCATTGCAGGTTTCGCCCTCTGACCTGCGCAAGCGCATTGAGGTGGAATCCATGGCCGCATGGTGGTCCGGCTCGGGCAACGCCACAAGTTCTTTTGGCAGTTATTCCGACAGCAGCCTTTCCATGCTTTCGGGCCTGAACATGAGCGTCTAGTTTTTACGCATATGCTGTGCTGACGGCATCAGCACTTTAAGGGGCCGCGAGGCCCCTTATGCGTTTAAAATCCGGGATGCAGCCTGCCTTGAACAGTATAAAAAGCGGGGATCCCGGCATGACCGGAATCCCCGCTTTTGCGTGTTTGATATTGATTGGATTTTACAGCTTTTTGGCAAGCAGTTCGTTTACCAGGGCAGGATTGGCCTTGCCCTTGGTGGCGCGCATGATCTGCCCCACAAAGAAGCTGATCAGCTTGGTTTTGCCGCCGCGATAGGCCTCCACCTCTGCGGGATTGGCCGCAATGACTTCATCCACGGCGGCTTCAAGCGCTGAGGTGTCGGAAATCTGCACGAGGCCTTTTTCCTTCACGTAAGCTTCTGGCATGACGCCCTGCTCAAAGATGTCGCCAAAAATATCATTGGCGATCTTGGCGCTGATGGTGCCGCCGTCAACCAGACGCACCAGTTCGGCCAGTGCCTCGGGCTTCATGGCCCAGGCGGAGGGGTCAGCGGCGGAAAGCCCACGGGCGTTGCATTCGCGCAGTAGCGGGCCAAGCACAAAGTTGGCAACCTTCTTGGGGTCGGCCTTGGCGGCTGCCGTTTCAAAAAAGTCGGCTAGGCCCTTGCTCTGCACAAGCACTTCTGCCTCGGCTTCGGGCAGACCTGCCATAGCCACAAAACGGGGCACGCGAATCTGGGGCAACTCCGGCATTTCGGCGCGCCAGCGGGTCATTTCTTCTTCCGTAATGTCTACGGGTAAAATGTCCGGGTCGGGGAAGTAGCGGTAATCGTGCGCTTCTTCCTTGCTGCGCATGGAGGCCGTGGTATTCTTGACGGCATCGTACAGGCGGGTTTCCTGCACGACCTTGTCGCCGTCGTCCAGCACATCCTGCTGGCGGGCAATTTCATACTCAATGGCGCGTTGCACATTGCGGAAGGAGTTGAGGTTCTTCAGCTCGGTGCGGGTGCCGAAGGGTTCGGTTCCCACAGGGCGCAACGAGACGTTGGCGTCGCACCTGAAGCTGCCCTCTTCCATGTTGCCGTCGCACACGCCAAGATAGGTCACAATGTTGTACAAGCCCTTGAGATAGGCCACTGCTTCGGCGGCAGAGCGCATGTCCGGCTCGGAAACTATTTCAACCAGGGGCGTGCCCGCGCGGTTGAGGTCCACATAGCTCAGGTTTTCGCCCTGCGCGTGAATGTTTTTGCCAGCATCGTTTTCCATGTGGATACGCGTAATGCCCACGCGCTTGCGCCGCCCATCCACGTCCACTTCAAGATGCCCGTGTTCGCAGATAGGCAGCTCGAACTGCGAAATCTGATACCCGGAGGGCAGATCAGGATAAAAATAGTTTTTGCGGGCAAAAATGGAACGTGTATTGATGGCGCAATTGGTGGCGAGGCCGACCAGAGCGGCAAAGTGAACAGCCTGACGGTTGGGCACAGGCAGAGCGCCGGGCATGCCGGAGCATACTTCGCACACATTGGCGTTGGCGGGCTGCCCAAAAGTTGTAGGGCAGGAACAGAACAGTTTGGAGGCCGTGGCAAGTTGCACATGCACTTCAAGGCCAATCACGGCTTCATAGGCGGCCATAGATCAGATTACTCCCTCAGCGGGGTTCACCCCGTAGTTGCGCGGCAAAAGCGCCGCTTTGCGCATAAGCGCCCGCTAAACCTGGCATCCGGCGGTTTACGCCGCCTTTTTTGACGCAAAAGCATCAATGGGGGATGCTGGCGTCGAAATATTTGCCCACACCGTACTCTCCCCTGCGGAAAAACCGCTGCGGGGCGGGGCCGATGATCTGCATTTCCCTGTTTTTGGCCTGTACGTCCAGCGCGATTCGCATTTCCTTGGTGCAGCCGGTGGAAAAGGTGGAATCCTTGCCCGACCATTGCGGCGGCACCTTGCGACCAAGCAGGGCAAAGCTTTCCTCAATGTCTTCAACGGTCTGAAACCGCCACACATCAATAAAGCCGCTGCGCTGCACCTGCTCCCACATATACATGAGGTCGTCGCCGTCCATGCCTTCAATAAAATGCTCGGCAGGGTTAATTATCAGGATATTATCCATTTTTTTACGCAGATTGTCTACAAAGGTGCGCACGATCTCGGTAGCGGTACCAGTTTCGCCGGGGATGCTGCCGATCACGCAGCTGTAAAACATGACTGTGCGGCCCTGCATGCGGGCCTCGCGCATGCCTGCGATGATGTTTGCCGACTGGGCGGCAATGTCGCTTTCGCTGAATTTATGGGCGCTCTCGGCATGCTGGCGCAGCTTGATGTGAAAGCCCTGATCATCCTGCCAGTAGCAAACCACATCCCGCGTATACTGGTGGCTGCTGCCCATGAGCACGTCTGCCACGCGCCAGCCCTTGCCCAGAATAAGGTCGGCCTCCTTCCATGCGCGGGAAAATGTCACCGAAACCCTGTACAGGTTGAGCCGCTCCCGCGTTCCATCGCCAATAACCATGAGGCGGTATTCGCGCAGGTGGCGCAAAAGTTCGTTCTTGCTCATGCGCGGCTCGTGCTGCACAGTGCCGCCGCCGATCATCTGCCGGATGGAGGGGTCAATCTCCATGTCTTCCAGCGTGGGCGAATAAAAGAAAAAGCCTGATTTGACGGCAAAAATAACCTTGTGCCCCATGCGAATGAGGCTGTTGGCAACAGCCAGATCAAACACAACGCCGCCGTCAGCGTCGCACAAAAAGAGCACAGTGCCGGACCTGACCGCGCTGGCCTCAAAATAGTGCCGCAAGTGGGCGCAGGTTTTGCGCGCGGTATCCATGGCCTGACGTACTGTTTCGGCGTCTGGCGGCGTCTCCACCCAGGGGCGGGACATTGCCGAAAGGCACAGCAGTCGCGAAAGTTCCACGTAGTTGAGCATACGCCTGACAGAGGCGATGGAATTGGCCGCCAAGGCATCCGCAGGCACTGCGGCAAGATTGTCGCTCACCGGGGCTTCATCCAGCATTTCGAGCTGGCGTTTGGTGGAAATTCTGCGCAATGGCCGCCAGGGGTCGTCCAGCTGGTTGCCCTGGGCGAGCACAAGATCGGTCATGCGCTTGACTAACCGTGAGGGAATCAGCGTATGCTGGGCAACATACTGCTTGAAGCGGAACCGGCAGAACTGCAAAATACGCCTGCGTTTCTGGCCTTCGGGCGTGAAGGAACGCACGAGGCGCATGATGATGCGCCAGGAGCGGTTATATTGGCGGCGAAGTTCTTCGGGAGCTGTCTGCTGGCACAACAGTTTGAACGTGTCGTCAGAACAGGGCAAATACACCTGATCGCGCGCAAGGCTGACCATAAAGGCCATCTGTTCCTGGCTGGCCACAATGTCGGGGTTCATGCCGTAGGCTATGTTGTTGTCCATCAGCATGCTGTAAAGCCATGCGTCAAAGCGGACATTCTCCCCAAAATGAAAGTCCCGAACAGAATCCACAGAAATCGCGTTGCTCATGCGTTTTCCCCGCATCTGATGCATTCAGTGCCTTGCAGGGCAAAACCGCGCGAACGCAAACGCTCAAAAAATGTTGTTCCTTTGCCAAGAAAATGCACGGCATCGGGCAAACCATTGACGGTCACGGTGTCGCCCAGCTCCAGCTGTTGCCCTTCCTGCCCATCGACAGTAAGGTAGCAATCTGTGGAACCCTGCAAAATCTGGAACCGGCACTCGGTATCGCCGGGGAAAACCATGGGCGAAATTGTATTGAGGAAAGGACAGATGGGCGTGATGGCCACGGCTTCCATTGAAGGATGCAGCAGCGAGCCGCCAGCGGAAACACTGTAGCCGGAGCTGCCCACGGGCGTGGCAATGATCATTCCATCGCCGCGCAGCGAGCCAAGGCGCTCACCTGCAATATAGACATCAAACAGAACAAGCCGCGACAAAGACCCCCGGCTCAGGACAACATCGTTGACCGCACAGCCGCTGGCAATCTGCTCGCCCTTGCGGGTGAGCGTCCACTGCAAGGCCATACAGGAGCGTACAGGTTCCATGCCGGTGAGGGATTCTTCGAGTTTTTCACGCCACTGCTCCGGCTGGGCATCTGTCAAAAAACCGATCCGGCCAAAATTGATGCCCAGCACAGGCACATTGCGCCCCACAAGGCGGCGGGCCACGCCGAGCATGGTGCCGTCGCCTCCAAAAACAACCACAAAGTCAAGGGGAGTAGTTGCGTAGGCCGGGGTGTCCGTGCCAGCGCAGATCACGCCCGCAACGTCGTGCCCATTTTGGCGCAGCCATTGGGCGGCTTCTTGGGCAAGAGCCGCAGCCTTTTCGTGCCGGGCCTTGTAAACCAGAAGTATGTGTCGGCTTGTTGCGTTTTGCATACCTGCGCAAGTTACGTTATCAAGTCTGTTACCGCAAGCCTGAGGGCGCTTGTCAGTTGCAGGGCTTTGCCTTAAATAAGAAGGCTTCCATGTCACGTTTCGGCAATTGTGAGCGCCATGCACGATACAGCCCTTGATATTATTGAACAGCACGCCAGCGAAGGCGCGCGCCTGCGCGAAGATTTTTTTCGCTCGCAGGCAGATTTTCTTCGTCAGGCGGCCTTGCGCGCGGCCACGTGCCTCGCGGGCGGCGGCAAAATACTGCTCTGCGGCAATGGCGGCAGTGCTGCACTGGCCCAGCACATGGCAGCCGAGTTTGTGAACAGATTTTTTATGGACAGGCCCGCCCTGCCCGCTCTGGCGCTGTCTGCCGATGCGACTTCGCTTACGGCCATTGGCAGCGACCTTGATTTCAGCCATGTATTTTCGCGCCAGATTGAAGCTCTGGGGCGGCCAGGCGACATGCTGGTGGCAATTTTTTCCACCGGCAGCAGCGCCAACATCATCGCCGCCCTTGAGGCGGCACGTCGCGGCGGGCAGTTTACCGTGTGTCTGTGCGGGCACGGCTGCGAAATGGCCCTGTACAGCGACATGGTTCTTGAAGCGCCGCAGGCTGAACCCGCGCTTGTTCAGGAACTGCACCTTGCAGCCGGGCACCTATTTTGCCGGCTGACGGATTATTATCTTTTTGAAAATGCTGTCGCACTGACCCCCTATTTGCAAGGGCGACACACAACCGAGGTTTGACCATGCCCATCTACGAGTATTCTTGCCAGAAATGCGGTCGGGATTTTGAAGAACTGGTGTTTGACGAAACCCCGCCCACTTGCCCGTATTGCGGCTCCAATGATACCCAGAAGCTCATGTCCTGCTGCGCCCGGCGCAAAAATGGCGCAGAAGGCGGCGATTACGCGGCTTCGACCGGCGGTGGCGGCGGCTGCGCCGGATGTTCTGGCGGCAACTGCGCAAGCTGCGGGCATTAGGCGGCAGGCATGCGTAAATCCCTAGTTATCGCTACCCGTGGCAGTCAGTTGGCCCTCTGGCAGGCAGAACACGTCAAAAGTCGTTTGCTGTCGCTTGACCCGGAACTGGCCGTTGACCTTGTCATCATCAAGACCAAGGGCGACATCATTCAGGATGTTCCCCTGGCCCAGGTGGGCGGCAAGGGCCTTTTTGTAAAAGAAATTGAAGAAGCCCTGCTTGATAACCGGGCCGACCTTGCCGTGCACAGCATCAAGGACGTGCCCATGGAGCTGCCCGACGGGCTCATACTGGGCTGCATCCCCAAGCGCGAAGCGCCTACAGACTGCATGCTTTCGTGCAAGTATGCCGACCTTGCGGCCCTGCCCCAGGGCGCGTGCGTTGGCACCAGCAGTCTGCGGCGTCAGGCCCAGTTGCTGGCCCTGCGCCCCGACCTGCGCATTGAAAGCCTGCGCGGCAATGTGGACACGCGCCTGCGCAAACTGCATGAAGGCGTGTATGATGCCATTATTCTTGCATCCGCAGGCATGAACCGCCTTGGCTTGAGCGCGCCCTACATGCACGCCCTTGATCCGCAGACCTTTCTGCCCGCAGTGGGCCAGGGCGCCATTGGCATTGAATGCCGCGAAGACGATTACGATCTGTTTGCCCTGCTTGCAGAGATTGAAGACACCCCCACCCGCGTATGCGTAGAAGCCGAACGGGGCTTTCTTGCCGGGCTTGAGGGCGGGTGCCAGGTGCCCATTGCCGGGCATGCCCGCCTTGAGGATGACGAGACCTTCGTACTCGAAGGGCTGGTGGCAGAGGTTGATGGCAGCCAGATTCTGCGCGAGGCGCAGCGGGGCCATACCTCCAAGGCCCGCCAGATTGGGCTTGAGCTTGCTGAAACACTTCTTGCCAGAGGCGGCCGCGCCATTCTGGAAAAACTTTACCAACAATAACGATTCCCTATGCCAACTATCGCTCCCCTGCCCGCGTCCCGCCTGCACGCCACGTTAGATCCCGCCCGTATCCCATGGGAAACGAGCAAGGATATCCCGCTGCCGCGCAACGGTCGCCAGAATCCATTCCAGCCCCGTGCCATGCAGGCGCTGGACCTTGCCCTGCAAATCAAAAATCAGGGCTATAACGTCTACCTGTCTGGCGAGGCCGATCTTGGCCGCAGCCACATGCTGCTGAGCTACCTTGGCCCTCAGGCAAAAAAGGCCCAGACGCCTGAGGATCTGGTATACGTGCATAATTTTGCCGATCCTGACCGGCCCTGCCTTTTTGCCCTGCCCACAGGTATGGGCAAGAAGTTAAAGCAGAACCTTAAGGAACTGATCGAGCATATCCGCGAGGAGCTGCCTCGCCGTTTTGAGGCCAGCACCTACGTGAAGCGCCGCGCCAAGATTGTGGACAACTTCCAGAACGCCCGCATGGGCCTGCTGCGCAAGATGAATTCCGTTGCTGTAGACAAGGGATTCAATCTTGATATGGACGAAAGCGGCGGTCTGACCCTGTATCCGCTGGTGGAAGGCAAGCGCCTGAGCGAAGAAGAATTCGACAGGCTGGACACAACCCTGCGCCTCAGCCTCAAAAGCCGTGGCGACAACCTCGTGCAGGCCATGTCGGGCTACATGCGTCAGCTGAACAAGGCGGAAGAAAGCTTCCAGGACGACGAGCGCGGCCTCGAACGCGAAGCCATGACTCAGGTGCTGACCAGCTTCTTCAACCCCATTGAGCAGCGCACGCTCAAGGCCTGCCCGGTCAAGGGGCTGGATGCCTACTTTACGGCCCTGCGCGAAGACATCCTTAAAAATACCGATGCCTTTCTGCAAAGGGACGGCGGCCCCCTTGGCGACCCGCACGGCGCGCCGGTTGAAGCTGTGCTCTACCGTTACGAGGTCAATCTGCTGGTGGACAACAGCGGCCTTGATGGCGCACCTATCATTGTGGAAGACCACCCCACCGCCGTGAACCTGCTCGGCTGTGTGGAGCGCGAATCTGAAATGGGCGCGCTGGTCACGGATTTCACCCTTATCCGCGCGGGCAGCATCCACAAGGCCAATGGTGGTTTTCTGGTGCTGCATATTGAGGATCTTCTGCAACATCCCAATGCCTGGGAGGGCCTGTTGCGCGCCCTGCGCTCCAATATGGCCCGCATTGAAGATTCCGGCGAAGGCCCGGATACGCCAATCCGCACCAAGGGTATCAATCCCGAGCCGCTGCCCCTGAACCTCAAGGTAGTGCTGATCGGCGATGAAGAACTGTACGAAGGTCTGCTTGTCAATGACGACAGATTCTCAAAGCTCTTCCGCATCAAGGCCCACATGGCCGACACTACAGAGCGCAATGCCGCCAATGTGCGCGCCTACCTCGGGCACATTGCCACCATCATCAAGGAAACAGAACTCCCCTGTTTTGACCGCACGGCCTTGGCATGGCTCATCGATCTCGGGTCGCACATCTGCGAAGACCAGCGCCGCCTTTCTCTGCGTTTTCCCGAACTGCGCGAGCTTATGATCGAGGCTTCGGCCCTGGCCCGTATGCGCAAGCAGGATGTGGTCACCGCGCCCGTGCTGGAAGAAGCTCACGCGGCGCGCATCTACCGGGCCAACCTAGTGGAAGAGATCTATATGGAAGAATACGACCGCAACATGATCAAGGTGCAGACCTCGGGTCAGGCCATTGGTCAGGTTAACGGTCTTTCCGTCACGTGGCACGGCGATTTTGAATTTGGTCTGCCGCACAGGATTTCATGTACCGTGGGCGTGGGGCATGAGGGCATCATCGACCTTGAACGCGAGGCCGAGCTGGGTGGCCCCATCCACACCAAGGCCATGATGATCCTGAAGAGCTACCTCACGGATCTTTTTGCGCGCAAAAAGCCTCTGGTGCTCTCCGGCTCGCTCTATTTTGAGCAGAGTTACGCGGGCATTGAAGGCGACAGCGCCTCTGGCGCGGAACTTGCCGCCCTGCTCTCGGCCCTTGCCGATGTGCCGGTGCGCCTTGACCTGGCCTTTACCGGGGCTGTTAGCCAGACGGGGCAGATCATGGCCGTGGGCGGCGTTACCCGCAAGATCGAGGGCTTTTATAATGTTTGCGCCAGCCAGGGCCTCACGGGCACGCAAGGGGTTATCATGCCCTTTGACAACGTGGATCACCTCATGCTCGCGCCCAATGTTATTGAAGCTGTAGAGAAAGGCCAGTTCTCCATTTACCCTGTGCGGCGCATAGAAGAAGCCCTCGCCCTCTTGACTGGTCTTTCAATCGGTCGCAGACTGAAACAGGGCGGATTTACGAAAAACAGCCTGTACGACATGGTTGACCGCAGGCTGGAGCGTCTGGGCGATTACGCGCAGAATGCCTTTAGACGCACCAGAAAATCCAAAGAGGGATAATGGGCGCTGCCCGTGGCAGCGACATAATACCCTCTGAGTATTTTCACATTACAATGTTTGTCTTAGGGCGGTACAAACTTGCCGTAAAGGCGTTTTGGGGTGCGGGTTTTTATAAAAATCCGCGTTGGGCAGGCAAACAGTTTACTGCCTTTTTGCTCACGAGAACAAGCAATAACCTCACGCATACCTTGACTTTACGGGTTTTATGTGTAATGGGGTCAACGCAAGGAAAAACCTTATGCCTCACTCTAACCCAGCAAAAGCCGTGATGAACAAAAACAAGAAAGAAGCGTTGCTTCAGGCCGCCAAAGAACTTTTTGGCGAATGCGGGTATGTGGAAACCACATTCAAAAAAATATCCGACAAAGCTGGTGTTGCCCTCGGGTTGTTGACCCACCACTACGGCAACAAGGAAAAGCTGTTTCTTGCCTCTGGACTTGATGTCCTGGAACGCTTTCTCGTAAGGCTGCGCGCAGCCACCGCCGAAGCCACCTGTGGTTACGATGGCGTCATGCGTTTTTGCAGGGCATACCTTGATTTTTCGATCGACAAGGATTCCAACTGGCTGGTGCTTGTGCGCTGTTCGCCCTACAGCGACATGAAAACCAAAACCGACCGCGATATTATGGATTCCATGTTTTCTCAGGTGCACAACGAGCTTGAGCGCGTTATCGCCAAGGGCGTGGAAGACGGCAGCATAGTGAAGGTCGACAGCAAAAGCACCGCCCAGGTGATTATTTCCCTTATGGTCGGTTCCAACCGTACACGGGTGCTGACCCCTTATGCGATGCCCACGCTGTACGAAGATGTTCTTGAGTTCATTTCACGCTCCATCAAGGCATAGAGCTTGTTTGCAGCACACAGTCGGGCCGTCGGTCGTAAAGATCGGCGGCTTTTTTGCATCTTTTGTTGCCCGGCTGATGTGCGCAGCGATGGAAAACATGAACGTTCTGCACCCTGAGCCGCCTTTGCGTAACAATCTTCTGCATGCTTGATGCTCCGGCAGGGCAATAGGGCTTGCCGAGCCGCAGCGCTTTGAAGTAAATTCAAAATGTTCAGGGTACATTATCACGAGTGAACAGTTCTATCCGCTCCAGTATTCTGTGCGGATTGCCGGGAGCTCTGGGCAGACATGCCGTGGCGCTCGTAGACTCAACCCTTATTGAGGAGACGGTTTTTATGCAAAGGCTTGCCAGCATACCCTTGTGCCTTTTTCTTGCTGCAGGATTGTTGATCTCGGGCTGCACCAGCAAATATGGCGATCAGAAAACCAAGGTCAATTATTATCCGCAGTGCTATCAGCCTGTTAACCAGTTGCGGCAGGACGAAAACAGCACGGGTAAAAGCACTGCCGCTGGCGCTGTTGGCGGCGCTCTGCTTGGCGCGCTTATTGGCGGTCTTGCCACAGGCAAGGCCAGCGGTGCCGTGGCTGGTGCTGTTGCGGGCGGCGCTGCGGGCGCTGTGGCGGGCAACGTCTACGGCAAGTCCAAAGCTCAGGATCGCGATGCCGCATATCTGCACCAGTACAGCCAGCAGCTTGGCAGCGAGGCTGCCAGCATGAACCGCTCCACCGCAGCAGCCAAAGTTGCGGCCAAGTGCTATGACGAACAGTTCAAGCTTGCCGCCGGGCAGTTCAAGGCCGGGCAGATCACCCGCATGGAATTTCAGGACAGGTATAATGAAATTCGCAGCGGCCTTGAGGAAACCTCGTTTATCCTGAATGATACCGCCACCACCATGGCCAAGAAGGACGGCGAGTATCAGCAGGCTCTGGCCGAACCTTACACTTCAGCGCAGCCCACCACTGCTGCGACTTCGTCGTCCAGTTCTGGCGCTACCAAGTTCAAAAAGGGTGCAGCCGCGCAGCCCAAGAGCACACCTGCGGCCAGCGCCTCGCGTACGCCGGAGCAGAACAATGTTGCCGCGCAGGCTGCGGAGTGGAAATCTTCACGCGAAGATCTTGAAACCACGCGCCGCGATGTGAACGCGCGGATGTCCAGTTACGAAGAAACCGTCAATAACCTGCTGGGATAACTCTGTTGCCGCGCAGCCGCTATTTTTATGGCGATTGCGCGGCTTTTTACTGCGCCGCATATACCGCGCGGAGCCATAGATGAACGAAAGCCAACACCCCGTACCGCCTGAAACACCGCCAAGCGCCGCTCCTGTGGAAGGTGCCGTTCCCGCTGCCGCGGTTGTCCTGCCCTGGTATCGCCGCCCTCTTTTCTGGGGTGTGCTGTTGTTTCTGGGGCTTTTGCTGCTGGCCGCATGGCTGTTCTGGAAAGAATGGCAGCAGGCCGAGGCTTCCAAGGCTGCCGTTGCCGCTCAAACGGAGCAGTGGCGCGAGCACAACGCGGCGCTTGAAACATTCATGCAGCAATTGCGCGCCCTGCTTGCCAAGGAGCCTTGCGAAGTAAAGCAGGGACTTGGACTCATCAGCCCGCCTGCGGGTGTCATGTGGCCTCCTTTGGGTTCAGGCTCTGGCGCTGTGAATCCAGGCTCTGCCCGCGCGGATGCAGCCACCCTGCCGCCCACGGCAGACGCCAAAACGCAGGTGCCGCACGCGCCCATGCAACAGCAGACGCCCAAGAATGTTTCCGAGCTGATGGAACAGGGCACAGTGCTTGTGCTTGCTATGCGGGAAGAGGGCCTTTCCATGGGGTCCGGCTTTTTTGTGGCCCCGGGCTACGTGGTTACCAATGCCCATGTGGTGGGTAACGCCACTCAGGCGGTCGTTGTGAACAAAGCCCTGGGCAGACCCTTTGAGGCAAGCGTACGTCAGGTAACCCACGACAACGGGCAGGATTTTGCCGTGCTTGGCGTTAACGGCGCTTCTGGTGTTGTGCCGCTCAAGTTCGCGCCGGGCGTGAGCCGGACCGAACGCGTGAGCGCGTGGGGCTTCCCCGGCGCCGTCACCACTGACGATCCCAAATTTGCGGCCCTGCTCAAGGGCGATGAAGCCGCTGCGCCCGAAGTGGTGTATACCGAGGGCGTTGTGAGCGTTATTCTTGAGCGCAAGCCGCCGCTTATTGTGCACACGGCCACAGTTTCGCAGGGCAACAGCGGCGGGCCGCTTGTCAACGACAAGGGCGATGTGGTGGGCATCAACACCTTTATCAAATTGGACGATGCTTCCTACAGGCAATCCAGTCTCGCCATTGTCAGCACAAGCCTGGCAGCGTTTTTACGCTCGGCGGGCGTTCCCGTCACCATGGCCCAGAGCAGTGAATCCGCCGGAGGCAAGCCATGAGTACCCGCATTGCGGTCAGTCTGCGCGGTCAGATGCGCGCGCTTGCCAGCCAGGGCATATTTGCCACCGACTGCTATGAACAGTTGAAATCCATCCTGCTGCAAAAGCTCGGGCCGGATCATGCCGCCCTGCTCGCCGAGCCGCAACACAATGCCGAGGGCAACAGCGTTGACTGGTATGCCGAAGGCAATGGCCCGGCGGTTCCTCTTGCGGAACTTTCGGAGCAGGATGCGCAGGCCCTGCGCGCCCGTGCGGGCACGTTGGCCTCTGATATTGCCGGATTGTCCAGCGACCTCACTGCAGACGCACAGGCGCGGCAGGCCCTTTCGGGCCAGTTGCTGCGGCTTGCCCTGCAACACCCGGCGGATGAAGACATCTGGTCTGTGGATGGCCGCCCCGTTCTCATTAACTGGGGCTTTGCCCCCGGCAGCGTGGGCGCGCAACCGCAGGACCTCACCCGGCTTGGCGGCGTGCTGCCGCCTCCCCCGCCGCCTGCGCCTGTAGCCGCTGTTCCCGTGGCTGTACCGCCGCGCAGCGGGTGCCTGCCGTGGCTGCTGCCGCTCCTGCTCTTGCTGCTTCTGCTCTGGCTTTTGGGCGCGGCGCTGGGGCTTTTGCCTTCTCCCCTGCCTTCGGGCTGCATGCCCGTTGACCGCAGCGCTATGGAGGCCGAAAAACAGAAGGCCGCCGCCAACGAAGATCAGCTTGCCCTCCTGTGGCGTCAGTTGCAGGAGCGTGCGGCCCTGTGCAAGCCTGTTGCACCTCCGGTAACGCCAACGCCCCCCAAGGTTGAGGAAAAGAAGGAAGAACCCAAGCCCGACCCGGAAGTGGTGGAACCCTTCCTTGGCGAAACGCCTGTGGAGCCGCCCAAGGTGGCGGAAGCTCCCAAGCCCAAGCCGAAGCCTGAACCAAAACAGGAGCCAAAGCCCCTGCCCAAGGAAGAACCCAAGCAGCAGGAGCCGCCCAAGCCCGCGCCCAAGAAGAATGACAACCTTGCCATTCCTGAAGACGCGGCCAAAAAGAACGATCTGAGCTTCCTTGAAGGTTGCTGGACAAGCGAAACCGGCCTGTATTCGCACCCCTCCAACGAACCGATCATTGCAGAATACTGCTTTGACAAGAGCGGCAAGGGACGCCGTCTTGTGCGCGAGCGCAATGGTCAGGTGTGCAGTGGTTCGGCTTCGGCGCGTTTTCAGGGCAACCAGTTGCAGTTTGATTCCAGTCAGGCCCGTTGCCCGCGTGGCGGCACCTATGTTCCGCAAAAGGTTGAATGTACCGGACAGGAAAACACCACCCAGTGCAAGGGCAGAGAGCTTGGCGGGGCCAATCTCAAGTGGGATGCCCGTTTCAAAAGGAAATAATGATGGATGTCATACCCCGTTACCTTTCGCCGGTCAGCATTATTCCCGGCGGCTGCCCGCAGTTTCTTGATTTCTCCATGCCCGAAGATGCCGTCAAAAGACTGCGGCGGTATTTTCGCGAAGAAAAAAAGAAAGAATCCGACGAGCAGACGCGTTACACCCACTATCTGCGCTGCCTGACAGAAACGGAAAACGGCTTTATCGACCAGTTGAGCGGCCTGCCCTGCGATGAGGACTACAGCATCGAAGCCCGGCGCGCGCTGGATGCCTGGGAAGGCCACTGGCTGCCCATTCCCTTTTTGCGCACGCTCGACCAGCCCTGGCCGGACGGCGGCAAGCGCTTTGAATGCGGCCCCTCCAACTGGGCGAGGGCGCGGGTTATGCGGTCAGAAAGACACCCCGGTCAGCTCCGCGTGGTGCTCATGTTTGACACCAATGTGGAAGACCGCCCCGCTCAGGGCGAGCAGTACCATGCGCTTTCTCCGCAGGATGTGACGGCCCACGGGCATTTTATGCTGGCCCACCTTGTGCGCGACAATTCGTGGTTTCTCAACGCGGCCTGGGTGGATGAATGGCTCAACGGCCTCTATGATGCGTGGAAGCAGTCACAGCACCGTGGACGCGGCGCATGGCACGATGGCTACCCCTACGTGCTGGAGCATCTGGCCTCCTACCTCACATGGCTTGACGTGGTGCGCCTTGCGCTCAACGATCTGGCGGCTCAGGTCATCAATCCTGACCGCGACACCCCTGTGGATGTGGATCTTGTGCTGGATATCGGCAATTCGCGCACCACGGGCATCTTGGTGGAAACCCTGCCCCAACGCATCACCAATCTCAACGACAGTTACCTGCTTGAACTGCGCGATCTGAGCCAGCCGGAACACATCTATTCCGACCCCTTTGAAACGCGTGTGGAATTTGTGGATGCGGCCTTTGGCAACGATGCGCTTTCGCGCCGTTCGGGCCGCCAGACTCCGGCCTTTGCCTGGCCTTCTGCCGTGCGCATCGGGCCGGAAGCCGCCCGCCTTGCCACGCAGGCCGTGTGCGCAGAGGGCACGACAGGCATGTCCAGCCCCAAGCGCTACCTGTGGGACGAACGCCCCTGGCAACAGAGCTGGCGCTACAACACTGGCGGCAAATCCGAGCCCATGGTCAGCCGAGGGCTGTTTCCGCGCCAGTTGAACCCGCAGGGTACGCCGCTTTCGTGCTTTGACGACCCCATGTTCAAAAAAAGCCCGGCCCTGCAAAAGCAGCAGCCTGAGCCGATTTTTGAATCACTGTTTACGCGCTCATCGCTCATGCTCTTCATGCTGGGCGAAATTCTGACTCAGGCCCTTGTGACCATCAATTCGCCAGCCACACGCGCCCGCCGTGAGCTGCCCAACCTGCCCCGCAGGCTCAGAAGGCTCATCTTTACGGTGCCTACGGCCATGCCCGTTGCGGAAAAACGTATTTTCCGCCGCTGGGTCACGTGGGCCGTGCGCGTGGTGTGGGACGCCCTTGGCTGGAGCCAGTGGTACGCCCCGCGGCTACAGACCCGCACCCTCACGGGCGATTACCGCCAAAGCCCGCAGGTGCGCTGCGACTGGGACGAAGCCAGTTGCTCGCAGCTTGTACTGCTCTACAACGAACTTGCGGTCAAACAGCACGGCGACGCGCACCATCTGTTTCGCCTCATGGGCAAGCCGCGCGAGGCCTGCGGCAACCATCCGTGCATTCGCATGGCTTCCATTGATATTGGCGGCGGCACAACCGACCTTTCCATCACCACCTTCGAGCTTGCCAGCGGCGAGGGCGACACCGCGCGCATCAAGCCGCATACGGAATTCAGGGACGGCTTCAACATTGCGGGCGATGAAGTACTTCGCGAGGTTGTGGCCAACCATGTGATCCCGGCCATTGGTCAGGCGCTGACGCGCGAGGGCCTTGCAGAACCGCGTTCTCTGCTGGGGCAGCTTTTTGGGCGCGACTCCATCGGCATGTCGCAGGAAGACCGCAATACAAGGGTGCGGCTGGTGCGGCAGATTGCCGTGCCCGTTGCCCTGGGGCTGCTGGCAACCTGCGAAAATCCCGACCTGCGCGGCAGCGTTTTTAATTGCACGCTGGGCGACTTTTTTGAGCCTGACCCTGTGGGCAGCGGAGAAACGGCTGATGCTGCGGCAGATACGGCGGCGGACGCCGCACCATCTGCGGCAAAGCCCGCAGCGGATTCGCCCCGGTTCAGCCCGGCAGCACTTGCGCCACGGCCTCAGCCTGCAACACTGCGGGATGTTAAGGCAATGGTGCGGCGCTCCGCATCCTTCATCCAGAACTTTAACATCCTTGATGTGCCCATCAGCGTCAATCAGGCCGCTGTGGAAGAAACCATCCGCAGCACGCTTGGCTCAACGCTTTCCGCCCTGTGCGAAGTGGTGCACATGTACGATTGCGATGTGCTGCTGCTCACCGGGCGGCCCAGTTCGTGGAACGGCGTTATCGCCACAGTGCTCGCCAAGCTGCCCGTGCCGCCAGACAGGATCATTCCCATGCGGCGCTATCACGCTGGCTCGTGGTATCCCTTTGCCGATGCGCAGGGCCGCATTACCGACCCCAAAACCACGGTTGTGGTGGGGGCCATCCTCTGCGCGCTTGCCGATGGGCATCTTGAAGGTTTCTCCTTTGATTCCGGCGCGCTCAAGCTTACATCTACCGCCCGTTATATCGGCGAGATGGATATCAACAGCCAGCTCAAGCGCCCCAAGGTCTGGTTTACCGTGGATGTGGAGAGCAAGGACGGCACGGACAAAACCCGCGCCGTGGCCTTCAGCGGGCCGCTTTCCATAGGCTACAGACAACTGGATGCCGAGCGCTGGCCCACCACGCGCTACCATCTGCTGACCTTTGCCACGGAGGAAGCCCGCTCCCGCGCTTCGGGCCGACTGCCCTATAGGGTTGAGGTCAGCCTGAGCGTTGCCGATGCCCTGGATGAGGAAGATATCCGCAGCGAGACGGACAAGGATCGCCGTAGCGAGGGCGAGTTCCGCATTGATTCCATCGTGGATTGCCAGGAGCGCAGCGTTGACCGCCGCGATCTTGAAATCCGCCTGCAAACCCTGAAACTGGACGAAGGCTACTGGCTGGATACGGGCATTGTCACCGACGCCGGATAATTGAGGATGGTTATGCAGCAGCAGGATATGGATTTAGCGCGGCACTGCCGCGAACTGGCGGAAACTTCCCGTTCCGCAGGGGCATGGCTTCAGGACAATGCCGAACTTGTGGGCAATGAACGCGCAGCCCTGCAAAAGGATCTGCGCCATGCGGCCCGCTTTTTCGGCAAGTGCGAGCAGGCGGCCCGCCGCAAGATGTGCGTGGGCGTGTTTGGCCCCAGCCAGTCGGGCAAGTCCTACCTTATCTCGGCCCTTGCCAGCGATGCGGACAAGGTGCTTCTGGCCGATTTTTGCGGTCAGACCTTCAACTTCATCAAGGATATCAACCCAGAGGGCGGCAAGGAATCCACGGGGCTGGTTACGCGTTTTACCACCACGCCGCCCGAGGGCGTTACCGAGGCCTACCCCATCCGCCTGCGTCTGCTTTCGGAAACTGACGTGGCCCGTGTGCTCGCCAATACGTACTATGCGGACTGCGACCACAAAGACGCACCCAATGCCGAGGCTCTCGCCAAGGAGCTGGAGAGCCTGCAGGGCCGCGCCCAGTCTGCGCCCGTACCCGGCGGCATGAACGTGGACGATGTGGAAGAATTGCGCGATTATGTGAACAAAAACTTCATTTCGCGCCCCAGAGTGCAGATGCTCCAAAACGGCTACTGGGTGCGGGCCATGGAACTGGCCCCCCGTCTGGAGCTGGAAGACCGCGCCCGTCTTGTGGGCCTGATATGGGACAGTGTGCCGGAATTTCAGGCAGTGTATATTCAGCTTGGCGCGGCCCTGCGTCAGCTTGGCAACGCTGCCGAGGCATGTTGCGCCATTGACGCGCTCATACCCCGCAGCAACAGCATTATTGACGTGGCGCGATTGCAGGGCCTCAACGAGCCACCTACGGACATGCTGACCCTTGTGGGCGCGGAGGGCCGCAAGGCTGACCTGCCCCGCGCGCTGGTGACGGCCCTTACGGCCGAAATCACCATCTACATGCGTGAAAAGCCGGACGATTTTTTTGACCACACCGACCTGCTGGACTTTCCCGGATACCGCGCGCGCTACAAATTCAGCGATCTGCGCGCCGCGCTGGACAGCCGCAAGGACATGCTCAAGGAACTCTTTTTGCGCGGCAAGGTGGCCTATCTTTTTGAGCGCTACCGAGAAGAAAAAGAGCTCACCAGCATGCTGCTCTGCATCGGACCCAGCACCCAGGAGGTGCAGGATCTGCCGCAGGCCGTGTATGAATGGATATGCTCCACCCACGGCGAAACGCCGGAAATGCGCGCCAGCAAAGCGCCAGCGCTCTTTTTTGTGCTCACCAAGATGGACATGGAGTTTGAAAAAAAGGCCGGATCGCCCTCAGTGGAAACCCGCTGGACAACCCGGCTGGAATCCTCGCTGGTGAACTTTTTCGGTCAGGTGCACGACTGGCCGCAAAACTGGGACGGCACGCACCCCTTCAATAATGTCTTTTTGCTGCGCAATCCCAACTTCTTGTGCGAAGCCATTTTCGATTACGACGACAGGCGTGAAACCGGCATCCGGCAGGAACAACAGGCCTTTGTGGAAGAAGTGCGTCAGTCCTTCATGCAATCGCCACTGGTGCAGAAGCATGTGGCTGACCCGGAACGGGCCTGGCAGGCGGCCATGACGCTCAACGACGGCGGCGTTGGCCTGCTGCGCCAGAGCCTGCGGCCCCTGTGTAATCCAGAACTCAAGCGGCAGCAGATCAGCGGCAGCCTTGCCGAAAAATGCGAGCGTCTGCGCACCGGGCTTGCGCCCTTCTACCGCACGGACGACAGGGAAGAACTGCGCAGGCAAAAGGAGCAGCTCTCCCGTCTGTTGGTTTCGCAGATGGCCAAGGTTGCGGAAAAGCAGCTCTTCGGCGAATTTTTGCGCCGCCTTCAGGTGCGCGATTTTGACCTCTACGAAATCTGCCTCAACGCCCGCCAAAGCCCGGATGAAGGCCAGGCCGCCGCGCCAGCTCAGGTTGTGGGCGCGCGTGTTTCCGCCAACGACATTCTGGGCGACATCTTTGGCGACGACGCTCCTGTGTCCGCGCCAGCGGCAGACGCCGCCGATGCGGAAGCCAAAGACAGCGCCCAGGTCTTTGCCGGAATGGTCATGGACCACTGGACAGGGCGGCTGCGCGACCTCTGCAACGATGTGGAAGTCAGGGGCCAGCTTGGCCTGCCCGCCAAGGAACTTGACCAGTTCTGCCATGAGCTTGTGCAGGCCGCAGCGCGCTGCAAGCTGCGCGAAAATCTGGAGGCGGAGCTGCGCCGTTCTTCGGCATTCAGCAACATGGCCCGCGAGCGCCTCATGTGGAAGCAGGTGAGCCTTGCTGCGGACGCCATCAACGCCTTTGTGGACTGGTGGGGCTTTGACCCACGCTTCAAGGATCAGACGCGGCGTACCGTTGTTTTTGGCGGCAAAAGCGTGCCCCTGTTTAACCCACCGCAGGAAATCAAAGGGGAACCCCGCATCGGCGAGGAAGAATCGCCCTATGACCGCCTGTGGTATACCGACTGGCTGCGCGCCATGGCATACAGCGTTATGGCCAATGTGGATTTTGACGGTCAGCAGAGCGTCAACCCTGAACAGAACAACCGCCTGCGCGAACTTTTGCAGGCCTTCAAAGGATAAACCATGCGCGCCAGCATTTCAGCCGATACCGGGCGCGGCCCCGGTAACGGAATCATCGAGATATTTGACGCAGGCGATGTGAGCGAACCCGGCTTTACACTGCTGCGGGCATCTGACGGCAAATGCCTTGGCCCCCGTGGCTGGCAGGAGAGCGAAACCCTGCTCACCCCCGATGCCTGGGATAATGACGGAGGCAGCCTGCGGCTGGCCGTTGGCCCTGCGGTGGTGGACGAGGTGGACAACCTCGATGCCTACCGTATCAGCCTGCGCGGCGTAGGCAGCTGCGCCCTTGCCGTAAAATCGCTCGTATATTCCAACATCGCGGGCGGGCATGGCATGGGCGCTGGCGCTCCGCAAACTCCCCCGCCTGTCGCGCCGCCCGCTCTCGAACCGGAGTCGGAACCAGTGCTGGAATCGCCGGAGCCGCCTCTGGCTTTTGAGGAGCCGCAAGCACCCCAGCAGCAGGAAGCTCCGCTCGAAATGGCAAGCAAGGAAGAAGGCAAATCCGGCGGCAAGGCCGGGCTTGTGCTCCTGCTTGTGCTTGCAGCCATTGCCGCAGGCGTTGCCGCGTGGTGGTTCCTGCTGCGCGAGCCGGAAAAAGCCCCCCTGCCCACGCCCCCTGAGCAGACGCAGAATGCGGACAAGCCCCAAAGCCCTGATCAGGCCCAGCCCAAGCCCGGAGACGCCGGACAGCAAGGGGCGGATGCCGCCAAGCAGCCGCTTTCCCCGTTGGCTTCCGCGCGGGAGCAGTTGCGCGGGCAGGCACTGCCCGACGTGAGCCTTGCCATGGCAAAGCCCTTGCGCAAGGCCGACGCCAAGCCGGAAGAAAGCGACGCCGCATTTTTGCTGCTGGAAGATGCGGCGCAGAAAGGCGATGCCGAAGCCATGTTCCTTGTGGGTCAGTTTTACGACCCCGCCAGCACCCTGCCGCGCGGCAGCATCCCCGCCGACCTCACGCAGGCCAAGCGCTGGTACGATCAGGCCCTGCAAAAGGGCCAGCCTCAGGCCAAGGCGGCACTGGATACGCTGAAAGAACACGCCCGCGCTCTTGAGGCCAAGGGTGATGCCGAGGCGCGCTCCCTGCTGCAAAACTGGCAATAAACGCGGCCCCCGAGCAGTTTGACCTGGAATTGCTGTATTCCGCGAGGAGTTCACTATGCACTGCATGCCCCTGTTTCGCCGTTGCTGCCTTGTAGCCCTGCTGATGCTGGGCCTTGGCGTCTGCCTTGCTGGCACTGTTTCCACCTCTTCTGCCGCGCCCCTGTTGCAGCAGGGTAAAAAAACGCTGTTCCAGCGGGTGGTCAGCCATCCCGGCGCGGCTCTGCTGGCCGAGCCAAAGGCCGATGGCGCCGTGGTGCGCAAAAGCGTGGTGCCCTTTACGGTTATGTACGTCTATGACCGCAAGGATGCGTACATTCAGGTTGGTGCTTCCACCGCGCAGCCCGAGGGCTGGATGGAAGCCGCCAAGGCTACGGACTGGAACCAGTCGCTCACCCTGCTGTTCACGCCCCGCACCGGGCGCGATCCTGTGCTGTTTTTCAAGACGGAAACCGGCCTGAACGAACTGTGCGCCGCTCCAGACATGGAGAAAAGGCTCGATGCCCTTGAAGCGCAGGCAGCAAGCCTGCGGCAGAGCAACCAGCCCGCGCCGGAAACCATGCCCATCCTTGCCAGCGAGCCGTCGGACGCGCAGGGCGCAGTGTCTGAAAAACGCTTTTATCTCATGCCCATACTGGACATGAAAGACCCCTTTGACGGCGTAAAGTTCCTGCGGGTGGCCTCCATAGACCCCGGCAACGGCAAGAACAAGGACGGCAAGAACGGCCCGCCCAAGACCGGCATTGCCCTTGTCATCGACACCACCATTTCCATGAAGCCCTATATCGACCAGAGCCTGAACGTGGTTCGGCAGATATACGACAAGATTGAAAAAGATCACATGACAGACAATGTGGGCTTTGCCGTTGTGGCCTTTCGCAGCAGCACCAAGGCAACGCCCGGTCTGGAATACACCACCGAGGTTGTGAGCGATTTTGCCACGGCAAAAGACCGCAAAAGCCTTGAAGACAAGCTCTCAAAAGTGCAGGAAGCCAAGGTTTCCAGCCACGATTTCAACGAAGATTCGCTGGCCGGCGTGTACAAGGCCGTTGAAGGCCTGAACTGGGGCGACTATTCCTCGCGTCTTATCTTGCTGATCACTGATGCAGGCCCGCTCAAAAGCGGCGACAAGTTTGCCTCTGTGGCCATGGGCCCAAGCGAAGTCAACGACTTTGCCCGCCAAAAGGGCATCTGGATTACCGCCCTGCATCTCAAAAGCCCCGGCGGCAACGCCAACCACGCCTATGCGGAGCAGAGCTACCGCGCACTGAGCAAGCTTTCGGGCAACCGCTCCAACTATCTTGTTGTGTCCGCACCCACGCCCGCCAAGGGTGCGGAGCAGTTTGCCGCCATCACCAAGACCCTCGCCACCGGCATGCTCGATATGGTCAAGAACACCGCCGAAGGCAAGATCATGACCAAGCCCAAGGACGAGAAGCCGCAGACGGCTTCAGCGGAGGATCAGGCCGCCAATCTGGCCGCGACCCTCGGCTATGCCATGCAGCTTGAATACCTCGGCAAGGCGCGTGAAAATGCCGCGCCTTCCGTGGTAAATTCATGGATTGCAGACATGGATCTGAACCAGCTTGCCAAGAGCAGGCAGACCCCTTGCGTTGACGTGGCCGTGCTGCTGACCAAGAACCAGCTCAACGACCTGAGCGCCCAGCTCAAGGCCATCATCGACAATGCCGAGCGCACCAAGAAGACTGACGCGCGCGACTTTTTCCAGGGTGTGCTTTCTGCCTCCACCCGTATGGCCCGCGATCCCAACATGCCCACGCAGGGCAAGAATCTGGCCGAACTTGGCGTGCTTTCCGAATTTCTGGACGGTCTGCCCTACAAGAGCGACGTCATGCTGCTGCGCGAGGAAGACTGGTACCGCATGAGCGTGGGTGAGCAGACGGCCTTTATCAACCGCCTCAAATCCCGGCTTGCCCGCTATGAGGAATATGACCGCGACCGCGCCAACTGGGAAAGCTTCGGTCAGGCCAACCCCGGCGACTGGGTTTACCGTGTGCCGCTGAGCATGCTGCCCTAGGGCTGTTCACTATGTTTTTTTGTTCCCTGCCTGTGCCTCAGATAGCCTTTTTATTCAGGTCGAGTACCAAACAGCGTGCACTTCCTTCATAAATAGGCCCCTTCCCTGGCAGGGAACAAGATTTTTCATGATCTTGGCCCAACCGGGCGCGCAATGGGGCCGCAGACGGGCAACAGCAAAAGTCTGCGGCCCGCCGCAATGCTTGGAGTTTTAATGTCCGACATGGTTTTCAGCCTGCGTAATATTGGCAAAACCCGGCCCGGTGACGAGGGGTTTCGCCTGCGCATAGAGCAGCTTGACGTGCCGCGCGGCAGTCTGCTGGCTCTGGTTGGCCCCAGCGGTTGCGGCAAAAGCACCGCGCTGGATATGCTGGCCTGCGCCCTCAGCCCGGATATGACGCCCGAGGGCTTTGCCCTGCCGCACAAACCCACCGGATCAGGGCAAGGCAACCTGCCCCATCCTGCCAGTGCCGCAGCCAGTTTTATGTTCAGCCCGCAGGCCGGAATCTCTACGGATATTCTGGCCGCGTGGCGCAGTGGCGGCACCGATGCTCTGGCCCTGCTGCGCCTGCACCATCTTGGCTATGTGTTGCAAACAGGCGGGCTGCTGCCCTTCCTGAGCGCGCGGGAAAATATTGTGCTTCGCTGCAAGAGCCTCGGCATCCTTGCCAAGCGTCAGGAGGCCATCACAACCGTGGTTGATCGGCTTGGCATCGGGCACTTGCTGGGGCATTACCCGGCAACGCTCTCTGTGGGTGAACGCCAACGGGTCGCCATAGCCTCGGCGCTGGCGCACGGGCCATCTGTCGTGCTGGCGGACGAACCAACAGCCGCGCTTGATCCCGGCCATGCGGCCAACGTGCTGCGGCTTTTTGCGGAGCTTGCGCGCCAGTTGAGCATCACGGTGGTCATGGTCACGCACAACCTTGAGCAGGCGCGTCAGGCAGGCTTTGTGCTCGCGCCGGTACGCGTGGAGCAGGACAAGGGCGGCAGCGCGTCTATCCTCCACTGGACAGGGAGGGCGGCCTGATTATGGCGGCGAATACTTGGACAACCATGCTGCGGCTGGCCTGCAAGGACTACTGGCACGAATTTTTGCTCTCGGCCTGCGCCGTGCTCGGGCTGGCAGCAGTGCTCACTCCTCTGCTGGTGCTCTACGGCGTAAAATTCGGCGTGGTGCAAACACTCACCGAGCGCCTGCGCAACGACCCCCGCAATCTTGAAATTTCGCCCGTCATAAGCGGCAGATACACGCCTGAATATCTTGCCAAACTGGCAGCCCATCCGGATGTGGCCTTTGTGCTGCCCCGCACGCGCTCCATTGCCGCCACCATGGATTTGAACGCGGGCAATGGCGATGCGCGCTCCGTGCTGGTGGCCTCGCTGGAGCCGACCGCAGAGGGCGACCCCCTGTTGCTGCGCTTTGGCGCTACGGTGCCAAGCATGCCGCAATCGCCAGACACCGAAGCCATTGGCGTAACTCTGTCTTCCTCTGCGGCGGAAAAGCTGCATCTCAAGCAGGGCGACACCCTTAATGGAAAGGTTGAACGGCGCTTTCAGGGCAAGGTGCAGACAGCCCGCGTGGCTCTGCGTGTGGCGGCAGTGCTGCCTCTGGCGGCCCAACAAAAAGATGTGGCCTACGTACCGCTGGCCCTCATGGAAGCCACGGAAGACTATCGCGATGGCCGCGCCGTGCCCGAACTGGGCACGCAGAACGGCTGGACAGGCGAACCCCGCCCGCAGGGCGAGCGCGTCTACCCCGGATTCCGCCTGTACGCCCGCAGCCTTGACCATGTAATGCCGCTGCGGGAGGCCTTTGCCGCCCAAAAGCTTGATGTGTACACCCATGCGGAAGAAATCGAGCAGGTTACGGCGCTTGCCCGCGCCCTCAACCTGATATTTGCCCTCATTTGCGCGGCAACGGCCATCGGCTTTCTGGCGTCCACCGCCAGCAGCGTGCTGGCTGGCATCAAGCGCAAGGAGCGCATCCTCGGCCTGCTGCGGCTTCACGGCTTCACCACGGGCAAACTGATGCTCTTTCCGCTGGCGCAATCCCTGCTGACCGCCCTTACGGGCACGGCCCTGGCTTCCGGCGTGTACGGGGTGGCTGCCTTTGCCATCAACAAGCTTTTCAGCGCCAGCGTTACCGGCATGGAGCAGGTCTGCCTTCTGCTGCCGGAGCATTTTGCGTTGGCCTTTGCCGCAGTTTCTGGCCTTGCCCTGCTGGCCGCCCTTGCCCCTGCCTTGCGGGCTGCCCGCGTTGAACCCTCGGAGGTTATCCGTGAAATCTGATCTGCGCATCCGCAATCTCGCGCCCTTGCAGTGGGGCTTTGCCGCCGCGGTGTGCTGCGCCCTGCTCCTTGCCCCCTGCGCCTCGCAATCCGCTCTGGCGGCTCTGGCCCGCAAGGCCGATGTGAGCACGGCTGACGCCTATAATCCCAAACCGGCGGATAACGACATCATCCTGCCCATGCCCTGCGGCCTGAGCATGGTTTTCAAGCTGGTGGCAGTGCCCGCCAAAGGTCTGCTGTGGGATATGCCCATGCGTCCCGGTGTGGACGACAGCGCCCATCAGGACAGAGCCTTCTACGACCGGCGCTACAATACCGCGCTTTCCGGCGCTTTTACGCTTGAAGACCTGCCCGCAGCGTGGCGCAAACAGGCTCCGCAGGGGCAGAACTACTTTTACCTTGTGGCAAAGTACGAAGTCAGCAACCTGCAATGGCATGCCGTGATGGACAATGCCTGCCCGGATACGGCAAATCCCGGCGCGGAAGCGGCCCGTCCCGCTACGGATATGAGCTGGTATGATGCCGTGGACTTTACCCGCCGTTACACCACATGGCTTTTGCAGAACGCGCCCGATTCGTTGCCGCGCTTTGCTGGCGACCAGCGCAACGTGGGCTTTGTGCGCCTGCCCACAGAAACGGAATGGGAATACGCCGCGCGCGGCGGGCAGACTGCTGGCAGCCAGCTGCTGTTGCAGGAGGATTTTTTTGCCCTGCCCACTGGGGAGAGCAAGGCCGACTACGCCGTTTACAGGCCGGAACAGGGCGCACGGGCCGAGGGCATGGCAAACATTGGCTCGCGCAAGCCCAATCCGCTTGGTATTTATGACACCGCCGGCAATGCTGCGGAAATGGTGCTGGATGCCTTTCGCTTTTCAATGGCTGGCCGTTTGCACGGCTCTGCTGGCGGTTTTGTGCGCAAGGGCGGCTCCTTCCTCTCCGGCGATGCGGAAATTCTGCCGGGCCGCAGGGAAGAAATGCCCTTCTTTCTCACAGACGGCCCCGCACACGCCCGCGATCTGGGCTTTCGCCCCGTAATATCAGGTATCAATACTCCCGGCGGCGGGCGTCCGCAGGAACTGACCGCCGAATGGAACAAGGCTGGCGAGAAACTGGCCCCGCTGGCGCAGGACGGTCAGACCGCCCGTAATCCCCTTGATGAACTCGACCGCCTGCTGGCTGCCGCGCCGGATGAGGCCTCCCGCAAGAATCTTCAGGATCTGCGCAATACCATCAAGGAAAACAATGTCATGCTGGAACGCCAGAAGCAGCTTGAAGCGCAATCGCTGCTGCGTACCGGCGTATATATGATCGAAACCCTAAGAAATTACTCCAGCAGACGTAACAGTTTGAAAACGCAAATTGAAAGTATGGAGCGTGAAAAGGCTTCCGCCAAGGGTGCGGCCCTTGAAAAGCTCAAGCAGATATTGGATACTGCCAACCGGGGCCTTGTGATGCTTGATACGAGCATTGAAAAGTCCCTCACCTTTTACCGCAGCAAGGTAGAAGAAAGCGCGTTGCTTGCTCCCGAAGTTCTTGCTGCCGCTGATGCATCCCTTGCAAAGGATTTCAGCGGCAATGACCCCTTCAATGAGAACATGCATCGAAACCTTGAACTGTATCGGCTCCACGTGGACGCGGTGCGCAAAAACAAAACCGTTTCGCGCGAGGCCATGCAGAAAGCAATCCTTGAACGCCGTTTTCAGTAGACAAAAGGAGAGAATCAATGGCTGACAAAATGCGTATTGGCTGGATTGGCACGGGTGTGATGGGCCTGTCGATGGCTGGACACCTTCAGGCAGCCGGCTGGCCGCTGACCGTATATAACCGCACCAAGGCCAAGACCGAACCCCTGCTCGCCAAGGGCGCCAAGTGGGCCGACACCCCCCGCGCCGTGGCCGAAGCCTCTGACGTGGTCTTTACCATTGTGGGCTATCCCCACGATGTGGAAGAAGTGACGCTGGGCGAAAACGGCGTGCTGCGCGGCCTGGCCGCTGGCGGCATTGTGTGCGACATGAGCACCTCCAGCCCCGTGCTGGCCGAGCGCATTGCCGCTGCCGCCAAAAAGCAGGGCTGCGAATCGCTGGACGCCCCTGTTACCGGCGGCGACGTGGGCGCGCGCGATGCCAAGCTCTCCATCTTTGTGGGCGGCGACAACGCGGCTTACGAGCGCGTACTGCCCTGCTTCAACAAGATGGGCACCAACATTCTGCACTGCGGCGGCGCTGGCTTTGGCCAGAAGGGCAAGCTTGCCAATCAGGCCGCCATTGCTGGCGTGATGATCAGCACCTGCGAATCCTTCCTTTTTGCGCAGGAAGCAGGCCTTGACGTTGCCAAGTGGATGGAGCTTGTGGTTGCGGGTTCCGGCGGCAGCTTTGCCATGAACACCCTTGGCCGCCGCATGCTCAAGGGCGACTTTGCCCCCGGCTTCTTTATCGACCACTTCATCAAGGATCTGGGCCTCTGCCTTGACGAATGCCGCCGCATGAAGCTTGTGCTGCCGGGCATCACCCTGGCTGACCAGCTTTACCGCATCATGCAGGCCAAGGGCCAGGGCAGCAAGGGCACACAGGCTCTTGTGGAATGCCTTGCCGAACTTTCGGCCAAGGATTGGCGCGCCTGCTGCAAATAGCTGACGATTTCTGGCCAGCAATGGCCTTTGTGCCCGTCCGGCTTCCGGGTCGGACGGGCAATGCATGACGAGCCTGCGCCCGCCGCTTTCGGGCAACCGTAAACAGGAGATCCGCCATGCCTTCCGCTTCTCCCGGCAGTCCGTTGGATGACCCTGCCCTGGAGCAGTACCGTCCCTTCTTGCAATACCGCACCCAGGCCTACACGGCTGAAATTGAGCGCATACGCACCCTCTATGGTTCGTTGCGCGCCTACGCTGGTCAGCACCTCACCTTTGGCGCGCACCGCCAGTCAACGCCCGCAGGCAGCGTCTGGCGCTGGCGCGAATACATGCCCAATGCCGAAAGCCTGTGGCTCACTACCGACAAACTGAACTTTCAGCGTCACGCCAAATACCGCTTTGAGCGCCGTGCAGACGGCATTTTTGAACTGGAACTGCCCGGCGACGCCTTGCAGCACGGCACTTATGTGGAGTTGCGGCTGGTTCCCGCGCAAGCGCAGGATGCGCAGCACCCCGGCAAGGCCCTCAAGCGTGTGCCAGCCTTTGCCAACTGGGTGGAACAGAACGCGGCAGTACCGGAGCAATGGTGCGCCCGCTTGTGGCTGCCGGATGAACCCTACCGCTTCAAGCATCGCCGCCCTGCCCGTCAGGCCTTTCCCCGTATTTACGAGGCCCATGTGGGCATGGCGCAATCCGCGCAGGCGCACAAGGGCGACAGCGTAGGCAGCTATGCAGATTTTTGCCGAGACATCCTGCCCCGCATCAAGGCTTGCGGCTACACGGCGGTGCAGCTCATGGGCATACTGGAGCACCCGCTGTACAAATCATTCGGCTATCAGGTGAGCAGCTATTTTGCGCCGTCCTCGCGTTACGGCACCCCGGACGGCTTTAAGGAGCTTGTGGACACCGCGCACGGCCTGGGGCTTGCGGTGATACTAGATGTGCCCCACGGCCACGCCAGCGCCAACACGGAGCAAGGGCTGGCGCAGTACGATGGCAGCAGGTACTTTTTTACCGGGCAGCAAAACCAGTGGGGAACGCCATCCTTTGATTTCAGCCAGGAGGCAACGCGGCGTTTTCTGCTCTCCAACTGCCGCTACTGGCTGGAAGAATTCCGCGTGGACGGCTTCCGCTTTGATGCCGTGGGCAACATGCTCTATGCGGATTTTGGCGAGGATGACGATTTTTCTCACGTGGGTCGCTGCTTTTACGGCAAAAACGGCCTGCCCCGCGCCGATGTGAACGGGGAGCTGTATCTCAATCTTGCCAATGCCCTCACGCACGAGCTTGCCCCATCAGCCATGACCATTGCCGAAGAATTCTCCGGCATGCCGGGGCTGACCTGCCCGCCCGAGCAAGGCGGCCTTGGCTTTGATTACCGCTTCGCCATGGGTATTCCCGATTACTGGGCCAAGTGCATTGAAGAGCCGCGCGACATGGGCAGCCTGTGGTATGAAATGACCAACCATCGGCCCTACGACCGCACAATCAGCTATGTGGAATGCCACGACCAGCACATCAACGGCAGCGATGCCATGATCTGGCGGTTGCTGGGCGATGCCATGTACGGTCATATGGGCAACAAGGCCGAGAGCTGGAACATATCGCGCGGGCTGGCCTTCTATCGGCTCATGCGGCTTATAACGCTGGCAACGGCGGATGCGGGCTACCTGAACTTTATGGGTTGCGAATTCGGGCATCCCGAATGGCTGGATGCGGAAAAACACGCGCACCGCCAATGGCGGCTGGCGGACGACCCGGGGCTGAAATATCACTCCCTGGCCTCATGGGACAGGCAGATGCTCGCCCTTGTGCAAAGCCACCTTGAGGACTTTGCCCAACCGCCCATGTTCCGCTTTATACATGAAGAAAAGCGATTGCTGGCCTTTGAGCGCGGGCAACTGCTCTTTGCCTTCAACTTTCACGAGCTTGAGGCGCAAAAAAGCCTGCGCTTTGCAGTAAGCCCCGGCAAGTATGCGGAGCTGCTTTCGTCTGACGAAATCCGCTTTGCCGGGCATGGCAATCTGGCGGTAAAAAGCCCGCCAACAGAGCATTTTACTGCTCCCCTGCCGGGTCGGTATGAGGGGGATATCACCCTGTATCTTCCGCCGCTTGTGGGATTAGTCTTAAAAAATGCAAAATAATGTTGCAAAAATGTTGACAGACCGGGCTGTTCCGCGTAGTTACTCTTTTCGCGTCGGGATGTAGCGCAGCCTGGGAGCGCACTTGAATGGGGTTCAAGGGGTCGAAGGTTCAAATCCTTTCATCCCGACCAGAGATTTAAAGGGAATTCATGGAAACATGGATTCCCTTTTCTCGTTTCTAACGGCTGTTTTTCCGCTTCCTATCGACAAAAACCCATATTCCCCTGCCTGTAAGTTTAAAAAATCTGTTTTTTTTACCTCATCACGCATAATTTGTGCCAAAAACAGTTGCCTGACAGTTGTCGTCAAGAAAAAAAAGGAATAAGCAAAAAACAAACCTGTTTTTTTTGGCAAAACCAAGGAGGGTCATCATGTTTAAGCGTCTCATGCTTGCATTGGTTCTGTCCCTGGCACTCGCGGCTCCTGCGGCTGCGGAAAACACCGGCGTTTATGGCGGCTTAAAATTTATTGATTCCATTCAAAGCACTGGCCCGTTCTCTCTGAGCGGTGATGTGAAGGGGCTTGGCGTTGGCCAGTATTCACAAAACACCGTTGGGGGCGGTATTTTTGTGGGGTACGACTTTTATCCGCATTTTCAGGTGCCCATGCGCACAGAACTGGAATATGCGATACGAAGCAATATGACCAAAACCTGGGATCAGCAGATTAATGGCGGCACAGCATCGTTTAAGGGCGAGTGGGGCGTGCAAACGCTGTTTGCCAACGCATATTGGGACTTCCACAACTCCACGGCCTTTACCCCTTACCTTGGCGGCGGCCTCGGCATGGGATTCATCAAGACCAAGTACACTGCGGACGTTGACGGCGATGGGGATTCCGGCAGCCTGACGCAGTATGATACCGTTTTTGCATGGAATCTCGGCGCGGGCTGTTCCTATGCCTTTACGGAAAACATCTCGGCAGATCTGGCCTACCGCTTTGTGGGGCTGGGCTATACCGACATCAGCAAGCGCGTTGACGACAACAAGGTTTCCATCGGCAATACTCCGTATGCCAATGAATTCAGCCTTGGCCTGCGCTTTACGTTCTAGGCATAGGAAACGACAAACTGTCAGCTAGATCAGTGGGCCGGGGATTTCTCCCCGGCCCTTTTTTGTATGTAGAAAACCCCCCGCTAGGCGGGGGGTTCCGTAAAGCTTAAAGC